>NZ_RAVY01000084.1:0-38319 GCF_003611625.1 Corallococcus sp. CA054B | reverse complement strand
GGGCCGGTGGGGACGCTGGCGAGGACGGGCACCGCGAGCGCGGACTCCAGGGCCGCGGGGTCGGTGACGCCCGGGTGCAGCGACTTGCGCGCGAAGGCCAGCGCGACGCCGAACGCCAGCCCCAGCACCAGGCTGACCGCGAACACGTCCGGCTTCGCGGGGCGCACGGGCAGGCGCGTCACCACGGGCGCGTCGATGAGGCGCGCGTTGGTGATGGTGCTCGACTTGAGCACCCGGTACTCCTGGGCCTTGTTGTGCAACTGGAGGTACAGCTCGTTGGCCACCTTCACGTCGCGCGTGAGCTGGGCGGACACCCGCTCCGCGTCCGGGATGCCCTTGAGCCGGGTGTCCAGCGCGTGCCGCTCCGTGCGCAGGCGCGCCATCTTGCGCTCCGTGGCCACGATCAGCGGGTGGTGCTCGGTGAAGCGCTGGCGCAACTCCGAGCGCTCCAGCGCGAGCGAGGAGAGGTCCTTGTCCAGGTCCACGCTCCGGTTGAGGACGGCCTGCGCCTCCAGCCCCAGGTCCACGCCGCCACTGCCTGCGCGGTAGTCGCGCAGCGCGGCCTCCGCCTGCTCCAGGCTCTGGCGCAGACCGGGCAGCTGGCTGTCCAGGAACGACAGCGTGCGGCCCGCCTCCTCGCTGCGGTGCTCCACGTTGGAGCGCACGTACGTGTCCGCGATGGCCTGGAGCGTGGTGGTGGCCAGCACCGGGTCGGGCCCGTCCAGGGTCAGGCTGAGCACGCCCGTGCCGGCGCCCTTCTCCCCCATGCGCAGCGTGCGCTGGAGGTCCTCCACCACCGCGAGCTTCGAGCGGCGCATCACCCGGAAGCGCGTCCCCGGCCGGGCGTGCAGCTCCGTGACGAACAGCTCCACCTCGTGCGCCGCGCCCGCTTCCGTCTGGGCGCCGGTGCCCACGGCGCCGTGGAGCACGACGTTCCCTTCGGGGCCCCACAGCGTGTACGCGCCGTCCGCCTCCGCCACGAGCGTGAGCGGCAGGTCCTCCCACTCCGTGGGCACGTTCAGCCGCTCCACCTGGAGCTTCTCGCCGCCCCAGGCATACGAGGCCCCGCCCCACCACGGCACCGCCGCCAGGTCCGGCCCCGCGTGCGCCCGGGCATGGGCCGCGCCCACCACCGGGAAGTAGCGGGGCTCCACGCTCACGCCCAGGTGCAGCGCATCCGCCACGCGCCCCAGCAAGGCCCTGGAGCCCAGGACCTCCATCTCCGGGGCCGCCATGCTGGGCGCGTCTGGAATCAGCTCGTCCAGCTGGCCCAGGCTGCTGCCCTTCTGCTCGATGCGCAGGATGGCGTTGGCCCGGTACACCGGCGTGGTGGTGAGCAGATACAGCCCGCCCAGGACCAGGGCCAGGGCGACGGACGCCGCGATGGTGCCGCGGCGCTCCCCCAGGATGGCCAGGTATCTGCCCAATCCCAGCTCATCATCCTGCGTGCCGGGGCCTGGGCGGGGCGGCGTCACGCGTTCGGGGGTGCTCGTCATGGGTTGTCGATGATGATGGTTCTGTCTCCGATATCCACTGCCTGCCAGAGCAGCTGAACTGTTGGCTGGATTTGCTGGATGATGCGATTCCAACGGGTCAGGTCGTGCGCGGAGACGAAAACGACATCGCGAGGTTGTAATTGGAACTGGGTCGCCAGCAGCAGCGCGTCCGGCGACTTGGCGTCCAGTTTGAAGATGAACGGCCGGTCGAAGCTGCCGCGGATGACATACACGCGGCCCGGGTTGGACGTGAGCGGGTCGAAGCCCTCGGTGTCGCCAATGGCCTCCGCCAGCGTCATCCGTCCCTTCACCATCACGCGCGAGGAGGGTTTCCGGACCTCGCCCAGCACGAAGACCTTGTTGCGGCTGCGGTCCGCCACGTTGACGATGTCGCCGTCCTGGAGCAGCCAGTTCTGGCTCACGTCCCCCTGCTCGTAGAGGGCCTGCAGGTCGAGCGTGAAGGTGGTGCCGCCCCGGCTGAGGGTGACGGCGCGCAGGTCCGCCTCCGGGGCGAAGCCCTTCGCCTGGGCGATGGCGTCCTGCACGCGCAGGGGCACGTCGGTGACGGCCAGGGTGCCGGGGGCCACCACCTCTCCCGTCACCTGGACCTTCTGGCCGCGGAAGCCCACCACGCGCACGTCCAGCTGGGGCTTCTCGATGACGCTCGCCAGCCGCTGGGTGAGCAGCTCGCGGATCTCCCGCAGCGTCTTGCCCGCCACGGGGATGTTGCCCACGTGGGGATAGAACATCGTCCCGTCCGCCGCCACGGGGTGGCCGGTGGCCTCCGCGGAGCGGAACTCACCGGCGGGGATGGTGAGCTCCGGGTGGTCCCAGACGATGACGCTCAGCACGTCGTGCGGCGTCACCCGGTAGTCATAGTCCGTGGCCACCTGCGCCAGCGGATCCACCAGGGGCGCGGGCCGCGCCTGTCTGCGCTCCTCCAGCTGGTGGCTGAGGAGGGACGCGTCGATGGGAATGATTTCGTAGGCGCCATCCGCTCCGGCGTCTGCCTTTCCCGCATAGCGCTCCCGGAAGGCATCCTCGTCCATCTGCATTCCCGGGCCCCAGGCGCATGCGCTCAGGCAAGACACCGCGGCCAGTAACAGGACGTGTTTCATGGGCGGGCAATCTTCCGGAGGAAGCGTGCAAGCGTAAGTCCGAACAATGCCAAATGTCTGGAAGCCGCTATGCCTCGCTGGTGAGGTGACACATGTCCTGCCCTGGAGGGCTGGATTGGAGCGAAGCGCTGAAATCAAGACACTCGCGCCGCACCCCCGGGGGCGATGACGGACCCGGGTTCAATCCACATACCCTCTGTCTGCTTTCGGGCCCGTCCGGCCCGCCCGTTTCCCACCGGGGGTGCACCCATGTATCCAGAGACGCAGTGGAGAGCTGTCCTCGTCCCTGACGGAGGCCAGCGCGCCGTTTCGTCCGACTACTTCCGCTCCGAGCAGCACCTGCGCGCGGAAGGGGTGACGCACAGCCTCATCGTGGAGGACGGCGGGGGGCGGGCGCTCCGGGTGCCGCTCATCGTGCGGGCCATTGAAGGGACGCACTACCGGGACGCGGTTTCTCCGTATGGGTTTCCCGGGGCTGAGCTGAACGGGCTCTCCGAGGTGCCGGTGGACGCCATCGACTGGCGGGGCACGGAGCTGGTCAGCATCTTCCTGCGCGACCGGATTGGCGGGCCGTACTGTTTCGCGGGGGGCCGGCTGCGCACGGAGGTGTGTCTCATCGACCCGAAGCTGCCGGTGAAGTTCCGCAGCGACCACGGCGCGGACATCCGGCGCAACGCCCGGCGCGGCTACGTCAGCTCCGTGGTGCCGGTGAAGGACTCCACGCAGGAGCAGCGCGAGGCGCTCAAGTCCATCTACCGGCAGACCATGGCCCGCAACCATGCCGGGGTGCGGTACTACTTCTCCGACGCCTGGTTCGAGGAGGTCTTCACCTGCCCCTTCGCGTGGCTGGTGACGACGCGCGCGCCAGAGGGGGCGGTGGCCTCCGCCGCGCTGGTGGTGCTGAGCGACGGGCTGTTGCACAACTTCATTGGCGGCACGGCGGACGCATACCTGGTGCACTCACCGGCGAAGAACGAGTTCCCGGTGATGGTGGAGCTGGCGGAGAAGCTGGAGGCCTCCGTCCACCTGGGCGGCGGCGTCCGGCCGGGGGATGGCATCGAGCGGTTCAAGCGCGGCTTCGCCAACGCGATGTCCCAGTTCCGCACGCACGACCTCATCTGCGACCCGGAGGCATACGCGCAGCTGTCCCAGGGGCACGCGAGCGAGGACTTCTTCCCCGCCTACCGCGCGCCCCGTTCCTGACGTTTCCGAGTCGTTGGTGGAGGGGTTCCCATGGTCCTGTCACTTCCCCAGCTCCGCGATGTCGCGGAGGCCCGCTTCACGTGTCTCACGGAGCGGGAGCTCGCCGAGCGCCGGCGAGAAGAGGGCGTTCGCGTCATCTCCCACCGGGGGCATTACTGGGAGCAGTCGGGGGCGCCCGGCTTCTTCCAGCCGGTGCACCTGCTGGCGCGGCTGACGCCGGAGGAAGCCACGCCGCCCACGCCGCTGGCCTGGGGCTACCGCGCGGCGCTGACGCCGGAGACGGCGAACGTCGCCACCGGCAAGGTGCCCGTGGTGCGGCTGAAGGACCTGGACACGTATGACATGAGCCGGCTGAACTCGAACCGGCGCAGCAAGCTGCGCAAGTGCCAGCGCACGGTGCGCATCGTCCAGCTCACGGGGCCGTCGCTGCTCCTGGAGCAGGGCTATCCCGTGGTGCGGGACGCGCTGATGCGCACGCAGCACAAGAAGATCCCCACGCTGGACGAGTACCTCAAGGGCCTGCGGCAGTACTTCGCGTCGGACCACTGGTGCGTGCTGGCGGGGATGGTGGACGACAAGCTGGGCGGCTACCTGGACGGCTACATCGTGGACGGCGTCGCGTATGGCTTCAGCGCCTACTACGCGACGTGGGCGCTGCCGACGAACATCTCCACGGGCCTCATCTATGAGTTCGCGCAGGTCTGCCGCCGGCTCGGGGCCCGGACGCTGGTGGGCGGACTGCATGCGCGCGAGGCGGCCCAGCTCGAACAGTTCAAGGACGAGCTGGGCTTCGTGGTGGATCCGGTGCCCATCCAGTGGGGCATGAACCCCCTGGCGCGCGCCTTCATCCGCTGGCGCCGCCCGCACGCGTACTACCGGCTGACGGGCCAGGCCTGACGGGGACTACGGCGTCATCACGACCTTGATGCAGCCGTCTTCCTTGTCGCGGAACTTCTTGTAGAGGGCGGGGGCGTCCGCCAGCCGGGCGCGGTGGGTGATGAGCCGCGTCGGGTCGATGGCGCCCGCCTGGATCTTCTCCAGGAGCGGCCGGGTGTAGCGGTGCGTGTGCGTCTGGCCCGTCTTCATGGTCAGGCCCTTGTTGACGAAGGCGCCCATGGGGACCTTGTCCAGGAAGCCCACGTAGACGCCGGGCACGGAGATGGTGCCGCCCTTGCGGCAGCAGTAGATGGCCTGGCGCAGGGCGTGTGGCCGGTCCGTGGCCAGCTTCACCGCGGCCTTCGCCTTGTCGATGACGGCGTCCAGGCTGCCGGTGCCGTGCGCTTCCGCGCCCACGGAGTCGATGCAGCGGTCCGGGCCGCGGCCCTGCGTCATCTCCTTGAGGGTCTCGTAGACGTCCTGCTTCGTGAAGTCGATGGTCTCCGCCTTGCCCCAGGACTTCGCGAGCGCCAGGCGCTCCGGCACGTGGTCGATGGCGATGACCCGGCCCGCGCCGAACATCCACGCGCTCTGGATGGCGAACTGGCCCACCGGGCCGCAGCCCCACACCGCCACGGTGTCGCCCTTCTCCATCTGGCAGTTCTCCGCCGCCATGTAGCCGGTGGGGAAGATGTCGGTGAGGAAGAGGACCTGGTCCTCGGTGAGTCCGTCCGGAATCTTGAGCGGCCCCACGTCCGCGTACGGCACGCGCACGTACTCCGCCTGGCCGCCGGAGAAGGCGCCCAGCATGTGCGAGTAGCCGAAGAGGCCGGAGGGCGAGTAGCCCATCACCTTCGCGGCCATCTCCGCGTTGCGGTTGGAGCGGTCACAGAGGGAGAAGAGGGTCTTCTGGCAGAAGAAGCACTCGCCGCACGCGATGTTGAAGGGGACGATGACCCGGTCGCCCTTCTTGAGCTTGGTGACGCCGGAGCCAATCTCCATCACCTCGCCCATGAACTCGTGGCCCAGGACGTCACCGCTCTTCATGGTCGGCATGTAGCCGTCCAGCAGGTGCAGGTCGGAGCCACAGATGGCGGTGCGGGTGACGCGGATGATGGCGTCGCGAGGGTCTTCAATCTTCGGGTCGGGGGCGGACTCGTAACGGACGTCGCCGTGGCCATGCCAGCAGATGGCTTTCATCGGGTGTGGCTCCTTGGAGGGAAAAGGCTTTGGAGCAAAGCTGGGGACTTGGACCGTGCACGGCCAACGTTCGCGGTCCGTCGCCGCCTGGCTGGCTGGCGCTCGGAAGGGCGGAATCGACGTCCCGGGATGCAATGGGACCCCTGGCCGATGCAAAAGGGGGGTGTGACCTCCGCACCCGTCCTCGACTTCGGCCGTTATCTGGGCACGCCGCTCCAGCGAGTGGAGGTGGCGGGGCTCGTGCTCACGGAGAGCACGTATGCACCGGGCGCCCGGTTGCCATCCCACCTGCACCGGCACGCGGGCTTCCGGCTCACGCTGGAAGGGGGCTTCATGGATGTGGTGGAGGGCCGCGCGCGGGAGTGCAAGGCCCGCTCGGTCGCCTTCCAGGCGCCCGGGCTGGAGCACGCGCAGCGCATCCGGGACGTGCGCACGCGCACCTTCAACATCGACTTCTCGGAGGCGTCCTGGCGGTCGCGGAGCGCGCTCGTCGCGGGGTTGGATCCGCGGGTGGACCTGGCGTCGGCGCGGCTGGTGGCGCTGACGGCCCGCGTGTACCAGGAGTTCCGGCGCGCGGATGACGTGGCGGGGCTGGCCATCGAGGGGCTGACGCTGGAGCTGCTGGCGGAGGCGGTGCGCGCGTCGGTGCCGGCGCGGGAGGTGGGGGGCCCTCCGGCGTGGCTGGGGCGTGTCCGGGAGCTGCTGGACGCGGTGCGCGGACCTCCGCCCACGCTCGCGGCGTTGGCTCGGGAGGCGGGGGTGAGCCCGCAGCGGTTGGGGCGGGCCTTCCGTCAGGCTTACCGGTGCAGCCCGGCGGAGTACCTGCGCCGGTCCCGGCTGGAGCGCGCCGGCCGGGCGCTGCGCGAGACGGAGCGGCCCTTGAGCGACATCGCGCTCGACGCGGGCTATTGCGACCAGAGCCACCTGACGCGCGAGTTCCGCCGCCGCCTGCACCTCACCCCGGCGGAGTACCGGCGGCTGGCGGGACGTGCATCCGGTTCCACGCCGTAGGTTTCGTCCAAGACGGCGTCAGGCGGGCGGTCCTATCTCTCCCGCCATGACCCTGGAATCGCATTCCTTCCGCCGCGCCGTGGCGCTCCTGTGCGCGGCGCTGATGTGCAGTGCCTGCGCGGGTTCCCGGCCCGTCCCGGCGGCTGTGGAGCCGGCCGTGCGCCGCGTGGACTCCGGACGCACGCAGTGGGTGCTGCGTCCGTCGGAGGCGTACGACGCGCTGTGCCTGTTGAACCTGCTGCGGGGCGACGCGTTCTACACGCGCTTCCATCCGGCGGAGTTCCAGCGCTTCTCCGCGCTCCTGGGGACGCGGGAGCAGGCCGCGCTCGCGCACCTCACCGAGCGGGTGTCGAAGCAGGGCGGCAAGATGGTGGGGCCGTTCCTGACGCTGGTCTTCTCCGTGACGGGGGCCACCACGGTGGAGGCCCTGGCGGCGACGGTGGCGGACGATGCCGCATGGAGCCGGATGCGCGCGGACTTCCTGGCCACGTCGTATGGCCAGGAGGACGGCTTCGCGGAGATGGAGGACGTGCGAGGGGACCTGGGCGTCCTGCTGGCGTTCCTCACGCGCGTGGAGTTTCCCCGCATCTGGCGGGCGGAGTACCTGCCGCAGGTGGAGCAGGCCATCGCGGGGCTGGCGGCGAAGGTGGCGCCGCACGACGTGGTGGGCTGGAACGAAGCGGTGCTGGGCCGGGAGCTCCAGGTGCCAGCGTTGAGCGCGCACGTCCTGAAGTTCGCGAAGCCGCACGGCATCCGGGTGACGGGGTGGAACTTCCTCACGGACGCGACCTATCCAGCGGACGTCACCGTGAAGACGGCGGTGCATGAGCTGCTGCACCCGCCCTTCACCCGCGAGGGCGAACTGGACGCGAAGCTGTCCGCGCTGGAGGCGGACCCCTACTTCCAGCGGCTGGTGCGCGAGCATGACCCCGCGTTCGGCTACACCTCGGCGCGCGGCCTGACGGAGGAGGACTGCGCGGAGGCCATCGACGTCTACGTCAGCGAGCGGGAGGGCCTGCTGCGCAACCGGGAGGGCCGGCCGCTCACGGGGGCGGAGTTCTTCCGCGCCCACGACGACGGCATGCACGTCCTGGCCTTCGTGCTCTACGAAGAGCTGAAGCGCGCGGGCCCATCACGCGAGGGGACGTACGAGGCCTTCCTGCTGGGCCTGTTCGAGCGGGGCGTGCTCGAGCCCGGCGGGTTGGAGCGCCGCTTCCGCGCCTCCCCGGGGCACTACCCCGTGAAGGCGCTGGGCGAAGCGGCGGCTCCGTGACGGCGCCGAAGCTTCACGGCGGGGTGTCCTGGGCGGTGCTCTGGTCCAGGCGCTCCTGAAGGGCCTTCCAGCCGCGGTTGCCCGCTTCACGCGCGCGGTCGAGCGTCTGGCCCGCGCCCTGGGCCACCTGCTCCGGGGAGAGCTGCGCCGTGCGCTGGCGCACCCGGTCCATCCAGACGAGCGGGGCGTAGAGCAGCCGCGCCCGCTCCGGGCCCAGCAGGACGGTGAGCACGTGCTCCAGGCCTCCGGCTCGCGCCAGCAGCGTCCGGCCCAGGAGCACCGTCGCGCGGGTCTGCTGGAACAGCGGCAGGCTGTCCCCGTGCTTGCGGAGGGTCTCCGCGTTGTCGTGCACCTCGCGCCGCTCCGCTTCCTCCAGGTAGGGGCTGGCCGCGAGCTTGTCGAGCGACGCCGCCGCCTCTTCGTAGCGTCCGCGCCGGGTGTGGATGAAGGCCCAGCCCCACCACGTCAGCTCGTTCTCCACGCCCAGCGTCTGGAGCGAGCGCAGCCCCTGCTCGATGTCGTCCTCGGCGGCGCGCTCGCGCTTCAGGCCCATGCGGTTCCAGGCGCGCAGGAAGTGCCCGGCCGCGAGCACCGCCTCCCTCGACTGCGCGGGCGTGCCCTGCCGGATGGCGGGGAAGTCTTCCGGGGGAAGGGCTTCCGTCTCGGAGAGGAAGGCGGTCAGCTCCTCCTCGGCGGCGTAGTGGTAGCCCGCCTGGCAGAAGGCGGCGCCCCGGCTTGCCCGCACCGCGGCGCGCAGGGGCGCGGGCCAGGAGGGGGTGGGCGTGGCGCGCGACAGCTCGTAGAAGACGAGCTCCGTGGCGGGGATGCGGTCGGACTTCTCCGCGGTGTCCAGCGCCAGCAGGACGGCGGCGAGGAAGGCGTGCTCCTGGCCCGAGTCGTAGCTCGACAGGGGCACGGACGCGCCGTTGGCCCACCGGGTCCACAGCAGGGGGAAGTCGTCCTCGTCGCGCGTCTGGAGCGACTTGCGCGCCTTGTAGAGGGCGATGCCCAGGTCCAGGTAGATGCGGGCCGTCGCGCGCGTCACCTCGTCGTTGACCGGCTTGTCTGGCAACGCGCGCGTTTCGGCCACGGCCTTCCACAGGAGGGCGATCTCCTCCGGGGCCCTGGGGTCGTCGCCCGCGCGCACGGAGAGCTTGAGGGCGCGGTAGGGCACGAGCGCGACGGAGTCACGGAGGCGCTGGTCGATCTCCGCGCGCTCCTTCGCGGCGCGCTCGGCGTCTGTCTTCTGGCAGCCGCCGCACGCGGTGAGGCCCACGAGGAGGAGGGCGGCGATGCGGTGGCGCAGCCCCCGGTGTGCACGGACGGAGTCCTTCATGCCCGCGCACGGTAGCACCGGCTCCTCATGGATGGCGGCTGCCTCCCCACCGTGGGGGCTAGCGCAGGTCGAGCAGCGCGGCGAAGAGGTCGCGCGGATCCAACCCGGGCGGCAGTCCGGAGACGCCGCCGTCATTCACCTCCACCACCGCCCAGCCGCCGTCCTCCAGCATCGCCACGTCCAGCGTGAAGAACGGCGAGGGGATGCGGCGGCCCAGCGCTTCGAAGGCGGTGAAGTCGGGCACCTCCACGTCGAACTCGTGGTACGGCTCCGCGGCCAGCAGCCGGCCTCCGCCGAAGAACAGCCGGAACTCCAGGTGCGCGGGGCCCGCGGGCGTCCGCCCGTAGACCTTGAGCGGCAGGTAGCGGCGCACCACGAAGCCGCGCTCGAAGCGGTCGCCGCGCTCGTCGAGCAGGTTCTGGCAGATGCGCTCGAAGTCCTCGCGCGTGGCGTCCGCCGGGACGAAGCACGCCTCCGCCCAGCGCTCCTTCGCGGACTTCACGTGGTCCTTGAGGATGTAGGGCGGAGGCCCCAGCTTCCGCGCCGCCCGCCACGCCTCCGCCGCGTCCGGTCCCTCCGTCCAGACCGAGCGCGCGGTGTAGCCGGCCAGCCGCGGGTACCAGTGGGGCAGGTAGTGCGCGGCGGCGTACTGCTCCGGCGACGTCACCAGCCGGTGGCCCAGGGCTCGCACGGCTTCGTCGAGCTCTCCGTACTCCTCCTCCGTGAGCATCCAGCCCCGGTACAGCAGCCGGAGGTGGCCGCGCTCCGGCACGCCCGTGAGGGCCCTCGCCGCGTCGCCTGACAGCAGGGCGGAGAGGTCCGCCTGATACGTGTCCACGCCCAGCGCTTCGGCCGCGTCGGCCTCCACGTCGAATGGATCCGGCTGGTGCGGGTTGCGCCCGAAGAGGATCGCCTTCACGGCAGGGGAAGAGGGCATCCAGGTGGCCTTTCGTCAGGGGAAGGGCCCACGTGGACGCGAGCACACGCGGGGCCTGACACGGCCACGGCGGGCGCTGGAGGGCGCGGACGCGGGCGGCAGGTCGGGACGAAAGGGGCCTTCCAGGAGGCGGACGGTCTTGCACGGTGATGCCTGACAGAACCGCTTCCGGAAGGCTTGCCTCACCGGGCGGCGGGCCCGTAAAGCGCCACTCCATGTCGAACCCTTCCGACCTCCTCCACGCGGAGTTGCGGCCCTACCTGCGCGGCTACCCCACGGCCTCCGTGTGCGCGGCGATGACGTGGCGGGGTGCGCTGCACATCGAGGGACTCCGGGGCAAGGGGCCGCCTCCGGCCACGGACGCCCTGTTCTCCCTGGGGGCGCTCACGGAGGTCTTCACGGCGGCGCTCCTGTCGGTGATGGCGGAGCGGGGGGACGTGCGGCTCGACGAGCCCCTCGGGAACATGATTCCCGCGTCGCTGCTCAACGACGAGGTCGCGCAGCGCATCACGCTGGAGCAGCTGGCGACGCACACCTCCGGGCTGCCGCACCTGCCGCCGAACCTGGGCGCGGCGCCCGCGAATCCGGACGACCCGTTCGGACACTACTCCGCGAGCCTGTTCGGCGAGTTCCTGCGCAACTACCACCCCCGGCAGCCGCCGCCGCACCCGTCGTCCGAGTCCTTCCTGGGCATGGGCGTGCTCGGCCACGCGCTCTCCCGGCGCATGGCGCTGAACTACGGGCACCTGATGCGGGATGTGCTCTGCAAGCCCATGGGGCTTGGGGACACCACGGCGCGCGTCACGGAGGAGCTGGCCCCGCGCCTGTTGCAGGGCCACACCGCGCGAGGCAAGCCCGTGCCGCCGTGGACCTTCCCGGCGCTCCCGGGCGGCGGCGCGATGCACTCCACGGTGGGGGACGTGATGCGCTTCCTGGAGACGAACCTGGGGCGGGGCGAGACGTCCTTCACCAAGGCCCTGTACCGGATGCAGGCGCCCCGGGTGAAGGCCGGGCGCTTCCAGCGCGGCCTGGGATGGAACGTGTCCCAGGTGCGCGGCAAGGACGTGGTGTGGCGCTCGTCGGTGATGGGGGGCTACGTGGGCTTCATGGGGCTCAGCGTCGCGGCGGACGCGGCCGTGGTCCTCCTCGCGGACCACGGCTGGTCGTTGTTCGCCGCGCTGCGGGGGCGCGTGCCCCTGGAGGCGCCGGGGCTCGCGCTGATGTCGCGGTTCCTGCCGCCGTGAGGGGCTTCAGGGGATGGTGAAGCGGTAGAGCTGGAAGCCGCCCGAGGACGCCATCTCGAAGTCGCGCACGTTGCGTGGGGCGCCGGTCTCGCTGCGCTGCGCGAGCTTGAAGTCGCCGGTGCCGTTGCTGGCCTGGAAGCGGAACTCGTACGGGCCCGGTTCGGTGGGCAGCGGGGCCGCGGACATCTTGGTCACGGCCAGGTTGGCGAAGCCGGGCAGGGTTTCACCGTCCGGACGGCGCACGGAGCCGATGGCGCGCAGGAAGGGCGAGCCGCCGGTCAGGATGAGGTACTGCGGATCCGCGGTGCGCGCGGGCTTCGCCGGGGCGGAGGGGGCAGGGGTGGCCTCCTCGGCGGGGCGAGCCGCGCCCTTGGCGCCGCGCTTCGACTTCGATTCAGGCTCCTCGTTGGAGGTGGCAGGGGTGGATGCCTCTTCAGGCGTTTCGGCGGGAGCGGCTTCGGCTTCGGAGGTCTTCCGCTTCGCGGCGCGGCCCGAACCCTTGCGCGAGGAGGCTTCCTCGGCGGTCGTCGTCTCCGTGGCGGGAGGTGTTCCTTCCACGGTGTCGGTGGCGCTCGTCTCCGCCTGTGGCGCGGGCGTGGTGGTCTCCGAAGAGGAAGGCGCAGGGGCCTCCAGCGGCGTGGAGGCGGGAGGTTCTTCTGCCGGGGGCTTCTTCGCGGAAGAGCCCTTGGGCGCCTTTCCCGCGCGCTTGGAAGGGGCCTCGCTGGCGTCCGTCTTCAGCTCGGCCGTCTCCGCGCCCGCGGCGGTCGGCTCGGGAGCAGGGGGCGGCTGTTCGGAGGGCGTTGAGGCGGAAGGCTTCGGGCTCTCCTCGGTCGGTGCAGGCTCCGAGACGACTTCGGCGGCCTTCTCGGTCGATGCAGCCTTCGACGCGGAGGCCTTCGATCCCTTCTTGGTCGAAGCAGGCTCCGCAACCGCCTCGGGGGACTTCGATGCATCGGCCTTGGGGCCTTCCGCGGTCGAGCCCGGCTTCTGCGCGGCTTGTCCGGCGGCCTTCGCTGCGGACGCCTTCGGGCCCTTCTTGGTTGAAGCAGATTCCGCTACGGCTGCCTGAGCGGCACCTCCTGCGGCCTTCGATGCGGGAGCCTTGATGCTCTCCTCAGCCGAGGAGGACTTCGCGGCGGCAGCCTTTGAAGCCTGCGCGGTGGGCTTCGCAACGGGCGCCTTCGGCGGCTGAGCGCCCGGCTTCGTGGAGGCTGTCTTTGAAGCCTGCGCGGCGGCCTTTGCAACAGGCGTCTTGGGAGCCTGTGCGGACTTCGCTGCTGGCGTCTTCAGCGCCTGCGCACCGCCCGTCTTCACGGCGGAGGACTTCGGCGCCTGAGCCGCGGCCTTCGCGGCAGGCGCCTTCGAAGCCTGAGCACCCGACTTCGCCACGGAAGCCTTCGGAGCCTGTGCGCCTTTCGAGGCGGAAGCCTTCGGAGCCTGAGCCGCCTTCGCGGTGGGCTTCGCGACAGGCTTTGCCTTGGACGCCGGGGCCTTCGCCGCCGCGCCCTTCACCGCCTTCGCGACCTGCTTCAGCTTCGACGCCGCGGTCTTCAGGGCCTGCGCCATCGGCTTCGCGACCGCGGCCTTCTTCGCCGGGGCAGGGGCCTTGCCCCCGGCGGGACGGCCCCCGGGCTTCGTGGCGGCCTTGCCAGCGGCACTGCGGGACTTGGACGAATCGGAGGAGGCGGAAGGTCGGGTCGGGCGGCGCTGGGCCATAAAGTCATCCTCGGAGGACCCGAGCGGTCGGCGCCGTCGGCCCTCGTCCCCCGATGGCTAGTGCACCCACCGCTTCGCCGCAAGGCACACGTGGGACGCGTGCACGCTTCCTGTCCTGTGGAGAGGACAGGACCTGTCTGCTGTAGAGGTCCGGCGCCACGCGGAAGGCGCACCCCCTGCGTCTGGAAGTCCTGGGATTTCCACGGAGACCGGTCCGGCACAGCCATTGCTCAGGCGAGTGATTCCAGGTGGCTGATGGCCTCGGCGAGGACACCGCGGAAGTAGCTGTCGGCCTTGCCGGGTGGGTCCCGAAGACGATGGAGCAGCGGCAACAGGGAGAGGTCCTCCAGCGCCCGGGCGGCTTCGACGGCCAGGACGACGACCTCGCTGCTCTCCAGCTCGCGGCGCAGCGGCTCCAGGACACGCGGGTCCTTGCGCAGCGCCAGTCCGACCAGGGCCTCGCCTCGAAGCTCCATGTCGGACTCCGTGAGCCGGTCGAACAACGCGTCCCGGAGCTCTGGCGTGTCCACGTCCTCCGCCTGGGTGCCCAGGCTGAAGGTCGCCCAGTTGCGGACGTCCTCGTCGCTGTCGCGGGAGAGCTCAATCAAGGTCTGGATGGCGAGCGGATCCCGCTGGGGCATCATCCCCATGACCACGCCCATCCGGACGCCCTCGTCCGGGTGGTCCTTCAGGGGCTGAAGGGCGGGAACCGCTCGGGCATCCCGGAGGTGCCCCAGGGCTACACCCATTGAACCCAGGACGTCGGCATCCTGCTCGGTGGCCAGCGCGGACAGGATTTCATCCGCGCACTTCGCCATCAGTGCGTCGCTGCGTTTCCGCCCGCCCAGTTGCGCGAGGATGTCCGTGCCGCGTCCACGCTCACGTGAAGAAGCGGAGTGCAGCAGCCTGACGGCGGCCTCGAACACCTCGTCGCCGCCCCGGTCGTGCAATTCGAAGATGGCTTCCCAGGCCGTCTCGTCGTCCTCGTCACCCTGCAACGCGAGGTCAATCAGCTCCGGAATGGAGCGGTCTTTCATGGCGCGCGACCGCATCAAACAGTCGATGGCGAAGCCGAGGGCCTCGTCGAAGGCTTCGTCCATGGGGCGCTCCGTCCCCTGGGCCAAGAGGAGCAACGGTAGGAGCGAAGCGTCTTCCATGTACCGGGCTGCCTCGATGGCCGCGATCCCGAAGGGTGGGCTCTCCAGCTCATGCCGGAGGGGAGCCAGGACGCGAGGGTCCTTCCTCTTCGCCAGCCCGACCAGCGCGTCCGCCCGGATGCCGCTGGCCTCCTCCGAGAGCCTTTCAAGGAACGCGTCCCGCAGCTCCGGGGTGTCCACCTCGTCCTCGCCCTTGAGGGCCAGTCCGGACAGCACCTCCTCGCGCACGGAGGTGTCACCGTCCCGGGAGAGCTCCAGCAAGGTCTGGAGGGCCGTGGCGTCACCGTGGTGCGGCATCAGACCCCGGACGACCCCCTGCCGGACCCGGGCATCCGGGTGGTCCTTCAAGGGCCGCAGCACGGGCACCGCCCGGGCGTCCTCGAGGTATCCCAGGGTACGGCCCATCTCCTGGAGGACGGTGGCGTCCTGCTCCGTGGGCAGCGCGGCCAGGAGGACCTCCGCGCACCGCGCCCTGCGTTCACGGTGCTCCTTCGCGTCGTGCCCTGCCGCCTGGATGAGCAGCTCCGCGCCCCGCGCGCGCTCCCGCGAAGAAGGGGAGCGCAGCAACTGCACGGCGGCTTCGAACACCTCCTCCAGGTCCCGCTTTCGCAGCGCCTCGTACGCCGCCCAGTTCCTCTCCTCCTTCAGATCGAGGAGGGCCAGCTCCAGCGTGGAGAGGGCGTCGTAGTGGGCGGGAATGGCCATGGGGACAGGATAGCGCCGGAGCGCTCCGCGCCCCTCAGGCCGAGAGCCGTTGCCTCGCGGCGGCGTCCAGCGGAAGGGTGATGGTGAAGCAGGTCCCCTCCTCGGCGCTGCTCGTCACGGTGGCCTTTCCGCCGTGCGCTTCGGCAAGGCCCCGCACCAGCGGCAGCCCCAGTCCCCAGCCCTTCTCCGCGCTCTCCGTCGCGGACTGGGTGCGATGGAACGGCTCGAAGATGGTCTGCAGGTCCTCCGCGGCGATGGGCGCGCCCTGGTTGCGCACCTGGAGCCTCACCTGGGTCTCATCCCGGTCGAGCAGGACTTCAATCGGGGTGCCTGGCGCGCCGTACTTCGCCGCGTTGGAGGCCAGGTTCTCCACGATGCGGCGCAGCCCGAGCGGATCCGCCCGCATCGTGAACAGGCCTTCCGCCTTCAGCTCGAAGCGCCCCGGGTAGAGCGCCGAGAGCTCGTCCAGCGTCTGGGCCGCGACCGCGTGGAGGTCGCACTCCCGGATCTCCAGCGCCACCAGCTTGCCGGCCTTGATGCGGCTGGCGTCCAGGAGGTTCTGGATCATCCGCTCCGCCCGGTCCAGGCTCGCCGACACCCGGGCCACGGAGGTCTGGACGCTCGGCAGGTCCGCGTGGCGCCTGCCCAGCAGCTGCACGCTCAGCTTCGACGCCGTCAGGGGCGTGCGCAGGTCGTGCGTGAGCGCCGCGACGAACGTGTCCCGCATCCGCTGCTCGGCCTTCAGCTTCCGGAGCTGATCGCGGAGGTTGATCTCCGTCATGATGGAGGCCGTCATCTCCTTCATGATCAGGTGGTCCTGCGCGGTCCACTCGCGCACCGTGGGCTGGATGCAGCAGAAGGTCCCCAGCACGTGCCCTTCCGGGTTGATCAACGGCAGCACGATGAGGGCGACGATGCCCCAGGGCCCGGTGGACGGATGGAACTTCAGGAACGGATCCGCGGGCGCGTTCGAGGAGATGATGGGCTCTCCCTCGAGCGTGTAGCGGCACAGCGACGCGTCGATGGGCAGCGTCCGCGTCTCCCGGAAGGGCGAGGGCAGGCCGAAGTCCGCCTTGAAGAACTGCCGGTTCGAGTCCACCAGCGACATGATGGTCAGCGGGACGTTGAGCAGCTGCGCCGCCAGGCGCGCGAGGCGGTCAAAGGCCTCCTCCTGGGGCGTGTCCATCAGCCCGGTGTCCCGGATGGCCTGCAGACGGTTCGGATCCGCGAGGCGACGGTTGCACCGCTGGGTCCGCGCGAGAGAGGCCTCGTCCAACTCACCTAGAAACTTCATGGGGACGGATTCTAGGCCTGGAGGCCAGTGGCTGGCCGCCTTGAGCCCCGGGGCGAGCTCCTCCGTTCGCTGACCAACCTTCCAGGACCGCTCGGGAAATTCTTTCAGGGTCTTTGACCCGCTTCCTCGGGGGCCGCCCTCCCTGTGTCCCGGACCCATTTTCGGGAGGCTTTTCCCCCAATGCATCCCCCTCGTTCGTCGTCCCGCGCGGCTCTCGCCGTGCTCCTGCTGCTTCTCCCCACCCTGGCCCTGGCCGCGGACCGGGGTGCCTGGGCCCCGGGCGTCTCGTACGCCGTGGGCGACATCGCGTCCTATGGAGGGAAGGGCTACGACTGCCGCCAGGCCCACACGTCCCTGGTGGGCTGGGAGCCGCCCAACGTGCTCGCCCTGTGGCTGGAGCGCACCGGCAATCCTCCCGCCGACACGCAGGCCCCCTCCGTGCCCTCTGGCGTGGGTTCGCCCTCCAAGACGTATGACAGCGTGTCGCTGACCTGGAGCGCGTCCACCGACAACGTGGGCGTCACCGGCTACGAGGTCTTCGTCAACAACGGCGCCTCCGCCTCCGCCACCTCCACCACGACGAGCGCCACCGTCACCGGGCTGGCCGCCAACACCTCCTATACGTTCACCGTGAAGGCGCGCGACGCGGCCGGCAACCGCTCCGCCGCGAGCGCCGCGTTCAGCACCACCACGCCCAACCGCCCCGCGCAGGACACGCAGGCTCCCACCGTGCCCGGCTCGCTGCGCTCCACGGCCGTGACGTCCTCCAGCGTGTCCCTGGCGTTCAATGCGTCCACCGACAACGTGGGCGTCACCGGCTACGAAATCTTCGTCAACGGCGGCTCCAGCGCGGCGGCCACCAGCACCTCTCTGAGCGCCACCGTGACGGGGCTCGCCGCCAACACCACGTACACCTTCACCGCGAAGGCGCGCGACGCGGCCGGCAACCGCTCCGCCGCGAGCAACAGCGTCGCCGTGACGACGGGCAACACCGCTCCCACGGGCAGCAAGGTGCTGGTCGGCTACTGGCACAACTTCGACAACGGCTCCACCAACATCCGCCTGCGCGACGTGTCCTCCAAGTTCAACGTCATCCAGGTGGCCTTCGCGGAGCCGGTGCCGGGCGCGCCGTCGGGCACCATGGGCTTCACCCCGTACAACGCCACCGTGGCCGAGTTCAAAGCGGACATCGCCACGCTCAAGGCGCAGGGCCGCAAGGTGCTCATCTCGCTGGGCGGCGCCAACGGCACCATCCACCTGGACGACGCGGCGGCGCGGCAGGCCTTCGTCACCAGCATGCAGGGGCTTATCAACACGTATGGCTTTGACGGCCTGGACCTGGACCTGGAGGGCGCGTCGCTGTCACTCAACGGCGGGGACACCGACTTCCGCAACCCCACCACGCCGCGCATCCAGCACCTCATCGCCGGCACGCGCCAGCTGCTCAACGACAACGGCTCGGGCTTCCTGCTCACCATGGCGCCGGAGACCGCCTACGTGCAGGGCGGCTACGCGGCGTATGGCGGCCCGTGGGGCGCCTACCTCCCTGTCATCTACGCGCTGCGCGACCGGCTGACGTACCTGCACGTGCAGCACTACAACACCGGCACGGTGATGGGCCTGGACGGCCGCGCGTACGCTCAGAGCACGCCGGACTTCCACGTGGCCATGGCGGAGATGCTGCTCCAGGGCTTCCCCGTGGGCGGCAACGCGAGCGCCGTCTTCCCCGCGCTGCGGCCGGAGCAGGTCGTCATCGGCCTGCCGTCCTCGCCGCAGGCCGCGGGCGGCGGCTACACCACGCCCGCCAACGTGCAGAAGGCGCTGGACTACCTGATGAAGGGCCAGTCGTTCGGAGGCACCTACGTGCTGCGCCAGGCTGGCGGCTACCCGGGCTTCAAGGGGCTGATGACCTGGTCCATCAACTGGGACAAGTTCACGAACTACGAGTTCTCCAACAGCCACCGCGCCTACCTGGACACCTATCGGTAGCGCGATGAGGCCTCCGCCCACCGGAAGCGTACCGGTGGGCGGAGGATGTCTGGCATTGCCTACCGCGCTTCGCTCAGCCCCGGCGGGCAGTTGAAGGTCGCCGGCACGGCCCAGAGCTGGTTCCGCCCGGTGTCGTCGATGGCGTAGAAGTACACGCGCGTGCCGGAGCGGGTGAAGCCTTCCGGCGTGGCGACCCCCGTCGCCAGCTGCCCCGTCGTGCCCACGGTGCCCCGGGTGAACCAGGGCTGTGCGGCTCCGGGCGTCAGCGAACCGCTGAAGAGGACCCGGCCCGTTCCGGTGGCGAAGACGGGTGAGGCGTGCTCGTCACTGCGGATGAGCTGGCGGAACAGGTCGCGCGTCCCCGCCGCCGTGCCGTTCGTCACCCACAGCGAGACGTCCAGCGGTACGGGACCTTCGCCCACGATGGCCATGGAGAAGTAGAGCTCGTTGGCCGACACGGTCGACATCTGCACGTAGGGCGACGTGGATGGATCGTTCGCGTAGGGATTGGGCAGCGTGGTGAGGAGCGCCTTGCCCCCGCCGCTCAACAACAGCCGGTCGATGCGCAGCCGCTGCGTGGCCGCGTCCGTGGACCACACGTAGACGTAGGTGCCCAGCGCCCCGAGCAGCCGCGTGTACCGGCCGAAGGAGTCCAGCCGGGCGGTGCCGCCTTCCGTGCCATTCGTCCGCCACACCTCGTAGTTCGGGCCGTCCATCAGCAGGAACAGCCCCTGCGCTCCCGAGTAGCCCACGTCGAGGATGAAGGTGAGGCCCGCGTCCAGCCGCCTCACGGACACCGTGCCCCCCGTCGTGCCGTCGGTGCGCCACAGCGTGGTCCCCGTGCTCTGCCCGAAGAAGAAGAGCAGCCTGCCGCCGACCTTCAACGTGCTGAAGCTCAGCCCCGGGTTCGCCCCGAAGTCCCTCACCCGCACCGTGCCCGGGGCCGTCCCGTCCGAGCGCCACAGCTCCGTGCGCGAGGGCTCCGTCGGCGTTGGCTGCGTCTGCCGGAAGAACACCAGCCGGCCGCCCACCTCCGTGAGGTGGAGCAGCGCGGAGCCAGTGGGTCCCGGCGTGAGGTCCCTCACCAGGTGGGTGCCCGCGGTCGTCCCATTGCTGACCCAGAGCTCCGTGCCGGTGTCCAGGTTGTTGAGCAGGAAGAAGACCTGGCTGCCCACCGCGACCAGGTTCGAGATCCGGGGGATGCCCAGCGGCACCGCCGGGAACTCCCGCACCGGGACGGTGCCCGCGTCCGTGCCGTTGCTGCGCCACAGCGTCGCGCTGCCGTCGGTGAGGTTGGTGGAGAAGTAGAGCGTGCCCTGCACGTCCGCGAGCGACGTCACCTCGCTGCTGATTCCGGCGGTGGGAGGGATGACGACCTTCACCCGCGCCGCCACGCCAGGGGGACACGCCTGCGCCTCCACCTGCCGCGCGTCCTCCACGACCGCGGCGGGAAGGGCGGTGTCCTCCTCCGGGACAGCCCCACACCCCGCCAGCATCAGCCCTAGCAGGGCCCCCCAATTCCTGACACGCATGCTTGCCCCTTCCGGCTCGAAACGGCCGGAAGGGTGGGGTGCAAGGCATTGCCTTCCAATGCGTCCCGGGAGGAGGTGGGAGTGTCTCCACCCGCCTCCAGGGACGGACCTTCCGCGCTAGGTCTTCTTCAGCTTGTCTCCCACCGCGGAGAGCAGCTGATCGAAGGACTCCGTGAACAGGCGGATGCCGTCGGTGGCCAGCTCGTCCGTGACGGTCTTCATGGAGATGCCGGCCGCCTCCAACTGGCGCATCGTCGCCTCCGCCGCCGGCAGGTCCTCCTCCAGGCTGGGGCGCACCTTGCCGTGGTCCCGGAACGCGTCGATGGTGGCGGGCGGCATGGTGTTCACCGTGTCGCGGCCGATGAGCTCCTCCACGTAGAGCACGTCGCGCAGCTTCGGGCTCTTGGTGCTGGTGCTCGCCCAGAGCACGCGCTGCACCTTGGCGCCCTTGTCCGCGAGCGCCTTCCAGCGCGCGCCGCCGAAGACCTCCTTGAAGGTGCGGTAGGCGAGCTTCGCGTTGGCGATGGCCACCTTGCCGCTCAGCCCCTCCAGCGCCTTCTGCTGCTCCGGCGTGGCGCCCGCCTTCAGCTTCTTCTCAATCTCCTTGTCCACGATGGCGTCGATGCGGCTGACGAAGAACGACGCCACGCTTGCAACGCGGCTCACGTCCCCGCCGGACGCGGCGAACTTCTCCAGGCCGGAGACGTAGGCCTCGGCGATCTGCTTGTAGCGCTCCTGGCTGAAGAGCAGCGTCACGTTGACGTTGATGCCCTCGGCGGTGAGCTGCTCGAAGGCCGGCAGGCCCGGCAGCGTGCCCGGGACCTTGATCATCACGTTGGGCCGCGACAGCGTCTTCCACAGCCGCCGTGCCTCCTCCAGCGTGCCGTTCGTGTCCAGCGCCAGGCGCGGGGACACCTCCAGCGACGCGTAGCCGTCCTGGCCCTTCGTCGCGTCGTAGACGGGCTTGAGGAGGTCCGCGGCGCCCTGCACGTCTCGCACGGCGAGCTGCTCGTAGAGGTCGTTGCCGGAGAGGCCCTGGCCCTTCGCCGCGTCGAAGAGGTCCTGGTAGTCGTCGCTGCCCGACACGGCCTTCTGGAAGATGGTCGGGTTGGAGGTGAGCCCCTTGAGGCCGTCCTCCTCGATGAACTTCTTCAGCGTGCCCTTGGTGATGTAGCTGCGCTGGAGGTTGTCCACCCAGACGGATTGGCCGAACTCGGCGAGCTGTCGCAGCGGATTCATGGATTCTCCCGGCGGGGACACGAGGCCCCCGGATGGCGTTCCTTCAAATTGCGCATGCCCTGTCGCCCACGTCCGGCCGGGCGGGCAGGCACTCGCGGATTCTGCCTGCGAACAGGGCCGGCGGGGGGCAACGCTTCTCGCAAGCCGGGGCAGTCAACACAGTAGCGGGGGCACACCCCTGGCCCCCCAACCCGGGAGCGACACGATGGCGGACACCTTGGCGGACCTCGCGGCGCAGCTGCGCATCGACAGCATCCGCTGCACCACGGCGGCGGGCTCGGGCCACCCCAGTTCGTCCATGTCCGCGGCGGACATCATGGCCGTGCTGTTCCAGAAGTACCTGCGCTTCGACTTCCAGCAGCCGAAGGCCCCCAACAACGACCGCTTCGTGCTCTCCAAGGGGCACGCCTGTCCGGTCCTCTACTCCGCCTTCAAGGCGGCGGGCGCCATCGACGACCGGGAATTGCTCAGCCTGCGCAAGTTCGGCAGCCGGCTGGAGGGGCACCCGAACCCGCACGTGCTGCCGCTCGTGGACGTGGCCACCGGCTCGCTCGGGCAGGGGCTGGCCGTGGGCGTGGGCATGGCCCTTGGCGCGAGGATGGACGGGCTGCCCTTCCGCACCTACGTGCTCATGGGCGACAGCGAGACGGCGGAGGGCTCCGTGTGGGAGGCGTTCGACAAGGCCTCCCACTACGGGCTGGACAACCTGTGCGCCATCATCGACGTGAACCGGCTGGGGCAGAGCCGTGAGACGGAGCTGGGCTGGAACCTGGAGGCCTACGCGGCCCGCGTCCGCGCCTTCGGGTGGAACGCCGTCACGCTGGATGGCCATGACCTGGACGCCATCGACCGGGCCTTCGCTGAAGCGCAGGCGAAGAAGGGCCAGCCCACCTGCCTCATCTGCAAGACGGAGAAGGGGCACGGCTCCTCGCTCATCGCCAACCATGACGGCTGGCACGGCAAGCCACTGCCGGAGGACAAGGCGAAGGACGCCATCCGCGAGCTGGGCGGAGAGCGCGACGTCCGCGTCCAGGTGAAGCAGCCGGAGGCGCTGAAGGCCACCGTCCAGGACAAGGCCTCGCCGTTGCAGCTGCCCACGTACGAAGTGGGCCAGAAGGAGGCCACGCGCAAGGCGTATGGCGACGCGCTCCTGGCGCTGGGCAACGCCCGGCCGGACGTGGTGGCGCTGGACGCGGAGGTGTCCAACTCCACGTACTCGAACGAGTTCCAGAAGGCGCACCCGAAGCGCTACTTCGAGATGTTCATCGCGGAGCAGAACATGGTGTCCAGCGCGGTGGGCATGGCGGTGCTGGGCAAGAAGGCCTTCGTCAGCACCTTCGCGGCCTTCCTGTCGCGCGCCTATGACCAGGTGCGCATGGCGGCCATCTCCAACGCCACGGTGCACCTGTGCGGCAGCCACGCGGGCGTGTCCATTGGCGAGGACGGCCCGTCGCAGATGGCGCTGGAGGACCTGGCGATGATGCGCGCGGTGGGCGGCAGCACGGTGCTCTACCCGAGCGACGCGAACCAGACCGCGAAGCTGCTGGCGCAGGTGCTGGACCGCCAGGGCATCACCTACCTGCGCAGCACGCGCGAGAAGACGCCGGTGCTCTACCCCGCGACGGAGGACTTCCCCATTGGCGGCAGCAAGGTGGTGCGCCAGTCCGATGAGGACGTGGCGACGGTGGTGGCCGCCGGCATCACGCTGCACGAAGCGCTCAAGGCCTACGAGGCGCTGAAGAAGGACGGCATCGCGGTGCGCGTCATCGACCTGTACTCGGTGAAGCCGGTGGACGCGAAGACGCTGCGCAAGGCCGCGCGCGAGACGCTGGGGCGGCTCATCGTGGTGGAGGACCACTGGGCGGAAGGGGGCCTGGCGGACGCGGTGCTGGAGGCCTTCACCGGTGAGCGCGAGCGGCTGCCCACCGTGGTGCGGCTCGCGGTGACGAAGATGCCCGGCTCCGGCAAGCCCGCGGAGCTGCTGAACGCCGCGGGCATCGACGCGGAGCACATCGTGGAGGCCGTCAACTCGCTGCGGGAGGAGACGACGGCCCGGGGCGGGGACGGCCGGGGAAGGCCGTCCGAGAACGCTTGGGGCCACACGAACGCTTGAGCCCCGGGGAGGCTCAGGGCTTCGGATCCAGCCGGGCGGCCGCGCGCTGCGCGCCCATGGAGCGCGCGTAGTCCAGCGCGGTGCGCTTGTCCGCGTCCCGGGCCCTGTGGTCCGCGCCGCGCTGGATGAGCAGCTCCATCATCTCCAGCTTGTCGAACATGGCCGCGAACATCAGCGGCGTGCGCCCGTCCGGGCCCGCGCCGTTCACGTCCGCGCCCGCGTCCAGGAGCACCGTGGCGATGGCCTCGTTGCCCTTGAAGGCCGCGCCGGCCAGGGGCGTCTGGCCGGCGTCGTTGGGCTGCTCCGGATCCGCCCCGCGCTCCAGCAGCAGGCGCGTGGCCTCCACGTGGCCGTGGTAGCTGGCCAGCATCAGCAGGGAGTCGCCCCGCTCGTTGCGAACGCTGACGGGAAGCCCGGCGTCGAGCAGCTCGCGCAGCTTGCCGGCGTCCCCGGAGCGGACCAGCGCGAAGGCGCTCCGCACGAAGTCCAGCACGGCGGCGTCCTCGGCGGACGGGGAGGCATTCTTCGGGTCGTTCGGGGAACTCATGGTCGGTATTCCTTCCTGACAGGACCTCCCTGCCGTGTCCGAGGGAGGTGACTTCGGAGTATCGACAGCGCCCCAGTCCGTCAACGCGGGGACTCGGGCCCGATGCTGAACCTGTTCAGGGCGCGGACAGTTCCGCCGTCGCCATGGGGGGAGAGCCCCCGTCACGAGGACCTGGCCATCCTGCGGCCCGAGGCCCCGCGTCACCGGAACGCGGTCCGGCCATGGCGCCCGTCGCGCTTCAGGGGGCCGGCGGGCCGTACAGCTCCGCCGCGCCGTGAACACGGCTGTCATTGAGGCCGCCCGCCACGAGCACCCTGCCGTCCAGCAGCAGCGTCGCGACGTGGAGGTCGCGGGCGTTGAACATGGATGCGGTGGGAGTCCAGGTGCCCGGGCCCGGGTCGTACACCTCCGCTGATGCGAGATAGATGGGAACGCCGTTGATGAACTGGAGTCCTCCGGCGATGAGCACCTTGCCCTCTGGCAGCAGCGTCGCCGTGTGCGAGATGCGAGGCGTGGCGAGGGCGCCGGTCTCGCTCCAGGTGTCCGTGGCCGGGTCGTACAGCTCCGGCGTCGGTTCTCCCACGACGAGCACCTTGCCATCAGGCAGCAGCGTCGCGGTGTGGCCAATGAACGCGGCGAGCATGGTGCTCGGAGCGCTCCAGGTGCCCGTGGCCGGGTCGTACAGCTGCGACGTCGTACGAGGGACTTCATTGTCATCCCCGCCCGCGACAAGCACCTTGCCGCCGGGCAGCAGCGTCGCCGTGTGGAAGGCGCGACGCGTGGCCATGGGCGCTGTCAGGCTCCAGGTGCCCGTGGCCGGGTCATACACCTCCGCTGTCGCGAGAAAGCCCTGACTGAATCCCCCCGTGACGAGCACCCTGCCATCGGGCAGGTGTGTCGCCGTGTGGCCGTAGCGCGCTTCCGCCAGGGCGCCCGTTCCGCTCCAGGAGCCCGTGGCCGGGTCGTACACCTCCGCCGCCGCGAGGACGTCGCCACGGTATCCCCCGGCCACGAGCACCCTGCCGTCGGACAGGAGCGTGGCCGTGTGCTGGTTGCGCCGCTCCGCCATGGAGCCCGTCTGGCACCAGGTGCCCGTGGCCGGGTCATACAGCTCCGCGGTCGCGACGAAATCGAAGAGGTCATCATTGTAGCCACCCGCGGCGAGCACCTTGCCGCCGGGAAGCAGGGTGGCCGTGAACGCGTAGCGTGACGACGTCATGGAGCCCGTCATGGCCCAGCCCCGCTCCGCACAGACCGGAAGGCCCGTCACCGCGAAGCTCCGGGTGACCGTGAGGCCGAATGCATTGGTGACGGTGGCGGTGAGGGTCGGGGGCGTGCTGGCGCTGGCACACGCGGGGGCCGTCCAGGTGATGCGGCTGCGTGAGGCGCCGTGGTTCGGTGTACCCAGAATCCCCGTGTTGGCATCCCAGGAGAAGGACAGGGCGGAGCCCTCGGGATCAGTGGCGACCACTTCGTACGTGAGCACCTGGCCCGGGGTGGCGGTGTCCGAGGAGCGGTAGGAGCGGAGGATGACGGGGTTGAAATGAGTGACAGGCGGCGCGGTCCTGACACAGAGGGCGACAGTGCCCGAGTTGTGTCCCCCGCGTCCGTCGGACACGGAGACCGTCAAACGGCAGTTGTTGCAGGCGGCGGCGGGCAGGAGCGAAGGCGTGAATCGAGAGGCGCTGGAGGTGGCGTCGGTCCAGGTGCCCGCGCACGACGCGCTCCAGGAGTAGGCGAGGCTGTCCCCGTCCGGATCCGACGCCGTGACGGACACCGACGTCGGCTGCCCGACGACGAGCTGCGTGGGCGCGGCGTCAAGCGAAGAGACTTCCGGTGCGCTGTTGAAGGAGATGGACAGCTCGGCCTCGCCTTCCCCTTCGGGCAGGACGTTGACGACCAGGAGCGCGCTGGAGGCCAGACCGCGTGAGTCCGTCACGGTGAGCGTCAGCGTCTGGAGGCCAGTGGTGGCGGGGGCCGTCCACGACGTGAAGGGCTCGGTGGGCGAGGCGAACGTGCCCGCGGTGGCGCTCCATGCGTAGCCGAGCGTGTCACCCGGGTTCGGATCATGCGCGGAGGCAGACAGGGAGACGGTGCCTCCGGCCACCACGGTGCTTGGGTAGACCGTGACGAAGTCGATGAGGGGCGCTTCGTTCTCGAAGGGCGGCGGCGGGTTGATTTGCTGGAGGGTGATGGCGACGAGGGTCGTCTGGTTCGCGAGGATGGAGACGCCGTCGGCGGAGCCGGAGAAGAGCAGGGTGCCGGAGGTGTCATAGGCCCGCGCGGCGAAGGCACGGCCAGGGCCTGCGGGGATGTTGCCAATGGTGCCACCCCACACGCCATTCGTGGGCGCCAGGTCCACCCAGACGGTGGGGATGTCCGGCCCGCCCGAGGCGACCGCGACGCGGGCGATGGTGGATGCGAGGGATTGGGGCGCCGAGACGGCGAACCGCGCCGTCCCCATGTCCCCGGATGACGCACCGCAGCCCGCGAACAGCGCTGCCGCGAGCATCAGCATCAGGTGCATGCCGGCTCTCTTCATGAGCGTCCCCCCCCTCATTGTCGCGATAGCGATTGGGTGGACTATCCAGGATGGAAGGCATTGCCGCCTATGACCCGGGCAGGCGGCCCGCCGTCGCTTGCCGGACGACGGGGGCTCCCTGTCGTCAGTAGGGGGCGCAGTGGATGCCCACGCAGTTGCCCGCGCCATTGTCCCGCGCGACGTTCCCGTCCCCGTCGAAGGCGGTCGGCGCGTGGATGCCAAAGCCCGTGTTGCCCAGGGCGACGTTGGTGATGACCGTGGGAGTGCTGGGTGCCTGGACCCGGAGGCCGTCGCCGTCGTTGCTCAGGAATTGATTGCCAATGAGCAGGGACGGGACGTACGTCGGCCGGTCGGACAGGGGCAGGCCGCTGGCGTTGTCAAAGAAGGTATTGCCGTCGATGTAGCGGCGGAGATGCTGGACATAGCGCTTCTGGTGGATTCTCCCCTCCGTCGGGGGCAGTGCGCTTGCCGGAGCGTGACAGTCTGACCGCGCGGGAGGGTGGGGCGGCAGGAGCCTTCAAGTCAGTGGATGTGCGCCCTCTCCACGTCGGTCGGCAATCCCATCCTCGGAATCCAACAGACAGCAACGCCTCCGGCCCATGGCTGGAGGGCTGGAGGCAACGTCACCCTGGCCGCCACTCCCAATCCGAGGTGTCGGAAATGCACGGGTCACGGTCATGGTTGAGGTTGTTCCTGCTGCTGACGCTGGGAGGGCCGCTGGCGTGTGAAGTCGCTCCGGCCCCGGGGATGCTGTCATTGAAGTCTCCCGCGAGCGGAGACACGGGCGACGCGAAGTCGCCGGAGACGACCGAATCCCTCCAGGCCTCGGCCATCTTCGAGGCCACGTTGCGCGAGGAGGCCACGCCGGCGCCCGGTGGGCTGAAGCCCGTGGAGCGGCTCGGCAAGCTGCTCTTCTTCGACCGCCGCCTCTCCGAGCCCATGGGTCAGGCCTGTGCCGTCTGTCATGGCCCCGAGGTGGGCTGGACGGGCCCCAGCCTGCTCATCAACCTCACCGGCTCCGTCTACGAAGGCGCCGTGCGGGGACGCTTCGGCAATCGCAAGCCGCCCTCATCCGCCTACGCCACGCAGGCTCCCATCCTCCACCGGGTGACGCCTGGACAGGCCGACTTCGTGGGCGGCAACTTCTGGGATGGCCGCGCCACCGGTGAGGAGCTGGGCAACCCCGCGGCGGATCAGGCGCAGGGCCCCTTCCTCAACCCGCTGGAGCAGAACAACCCCAGCGAGGCCTCGGTGGTGGCCAAGGTCTGCGGCGGCCCGTACGGCGACCTCTTCCGGGCCGTCTGGGGCGCCCGCATCTGCGGCGACGTGCCGCGCGCGTATGACAACATCGCGAGGTCCATCGCCGCGTACGAGGGCTCTCGCGAGGTGAACGCCTTCTCCTCGAAGTACGACGCCTTCCTCGCGGGCCGCGCGCGGCTCTCTTCCCAGGAGCAGTGGGGCCTGAAGCTCTTCGAGGGCAAGGCCCACTGCGACAACTGCCACCCGAGCCAGCGCGGCCCGAATGGCGAGCCGCCGCTCTTCACCGACTACACCTTCGACAACCTGGGCGTTCCTCGCAACCTGCTCAATCCCTGGTACTGGCAGCTCCAGTTCAACCCGGACGGGCCCTTCTGGATCGACCCGGGCCTGGGGGGCTTCCTCCAGACGCGCCAGGACTTCGCGCCCTACGCGCGCGCCAACCTGGGCAAGGTCAAGGTTCCCACCCTGCGCAACGTGGACAAGCGCCCCTTCCCTGGCTTCACCAAGGCCTATGCCCACAACGGCTACTTCAAGAGCCTGGAGTCCGTCGTCCACTTCTACAACACGCGTGACGTGCTGCCGGTCTGCACGGGGAGCACGTCCGGGACGCCTGGCGTGGACTGCTGGCCCATGCCGGAGGTGGGGTTGAACATCAACACGCAGGAGATGGGCAACCTGGGCCTGTCACCCCAGGAGGAGCAGGCCATCGTCGCCTTCCTGCGCACGCTTTCGGACGGCTACTTCCAGTGACAGGGGGCCTCACCGCGCGCGGCGCTGCTGGCGGCTGAAGCGCTGCGCACTATCGTCGGGACGCTGCGCTCCGTGTGGCCCGGGGTGGGGAAGGCGAAGGTCAGCGCAGCGCCTTCTGCGAAGTGACGATGCCGTCCGCGTCCGCGTAGAGGTGGTGGCCGGGGATGAAGGTGACGCCCGCGAAGCGCACCTCCACGTCGCGCTGGCCCTCGTTGCGCTTGCCGCTCTTGAGCGGGTGGGTGCCCAGCGCCTTCACGCCGATGTCGGTGCGACCCACCTCCTCCACGTCGCGGATGCAGCCGTTGACCACCACGCCCGCCCAGCCGTTCTTCTGGCCCAGGGCCGCGAGCACGTCACCCACCAGCGCGCAGCGGCGGCTGCCTCCGCCATCCACCACCAGCACACGCCCCTGGCCGGGCTCCTCCAATGCCTTGCGCACGAGCGAGTTGTCCTCCGGCGCCCGCACGGTGCTGATGGGTCCGGAGAAACTCCGGCGCCCGCCGTAGTCCAGGAATCCCGGCTCGGCGACCTGGAATTGCGGAGTTCCCGAGTGGGCGTCACAGAGGTCGGCGGTCTTGATGTCAGGGGTGTCGCTCATGATCCGTAGGATGCACGCGCCGATCGGGTGTGGCTGTGATTGCGCGTGCGGGTCCGTCTGTCTTGACCGTGCAATGTCCGAAATCCTATCGTCGGCGTCTTCCTGAGGGGGAAGTCCATGCAAATGCTGAAGTGGTTCGTGGGCGCGCTCGCGTTGCTGGCGGTCGCGTGTGGTGAGGTTTCTGAAACGTCCACGCCGGTGATTCGCGACGGCGAGGGGCTGCTGGAGCTGCCGCTGGTGTCGACGTCGGAGGGGCGCAGCTACAAGCTGGTGGGCGCGACGTTCGCCATCACCGGGCCGCAGAACGCGACCATCACGGACACGTCCGCGGAGTCGGTGAGCCTGGCGCTCATGGCGGGGACGTACACCATCCAGATGAACGGTGAATGGCACGTGGAGCGCACGGACGCGCCGGGCGTCATGGTGCCTGTCACGCTGGTGTCGCCGAACCCGATGGCGTTCACGCTGGGCGAGGGGGAGACGCGCCCGGTGCGCTTCCTGTTCAAGGTGCCGGGAGACGGCACCGCGGACGTGGGCATCGGCGTGGACTCGGGTGGGTGGATTTCCGGAACCATCGAGTTCTGGGCCAGCCCTCCGCCGTACGGCTCCTCGAACATCTTCACCGAGCTGGCCGGGAAGAGCATGCCTTTCGTCATCAGCTATGAGTCGTCCACGGTGACGCGCTCGGTTGAGTACGGTTACAAGCGCGTCACTGTCGAGACTGCGCCTGTGACCTTCCAGGTGGGAGGCACGGTGAGCGCGGCCCTCCAGGAGCAGGTCATCGCCGCCCTTCAGGGCCGTTCGATGAGCTTCTTCATGGAAGCCACTGGCCCGTCCAACGTTTCTCTGGGCCAGATCGTCCTGGAGAACCTGGAGAGGGGCATCCGGTTCTCGCTCTACCCGTTTGCGCCAAACATGGGTTTGAGCGCGGACGGCTATCCGCTTCTGCAGTCCGCGGACATCATCGGGGGCACCGCGAGCTTTGACGCCTTGAGCGCTGGGGGCATTGACGGCGAACTCCGCAGCGGCACGTTCGCGCCGCGGTAGCACGCACCACCGCGCGCCGTTCCTTCGTGGAAACGGCGCGCGGCACCGGGCTTCCGCCGGGATAGATTCCGGCGGATGACCGACCGAAACACGGGCGACCGGACGCTGGACGCGCTGTTCCAGAACAACCGCCAGTGGGCCGCCTCCATGGTGGAGAAGGACGCCGACTTCTTCCGGAAGATGGCCGGCCACCAGTCGCCCGAGTACCTGTGGATTGGCTGCTCCGACAGCCGCGTGCCGGCCAATCAGATCGTCAACCTGATGCCCGGCGACCTGTTCGTCCACCGCAACATCGCCAACGTCGTCGTGCACACCGACCTCAACGCGCTGTCGGTGTTGCAGTTCGCCATCGACCTCTTGCGCGTGCGGCACATCATCGTCTGCGGCCACTACGGCTGCTCCGGCGTGCGCGCGGCGATGGAGCGCAAGCGGGTGGGGCTGGCGGACAACTGGCTGCGCCACGTACAGGACGTGCACCAGAAGCACGCGCGGCTCCTTCCGGAATCGCTGCCACCCCGCGAGCGGCATGACCGGCTGGACGAACTGAACGTCCTGGAGCAGGTGCAGAACGTGTGTCAGACGACCATCGTGCAGGACGCCTGGGAGCGCGGACAGGCGCTCACCGTGCACGGGTGGGTCTACAGCGTAGAGGATGGCCTCCTCCATGACCTGGGCCTCACGCTCAGCGGCCCGGACGAGCTGGCCGCGAAGCTGCCCCAAAGCCTCGCGCGCTACGCGGTGGCACGGTAGGCGCACCGCCGCGAGCCCGTCCGCTCAAGGCCGGATGGCGACCTTGAGCACGCCGTCCTTGCGCTGGCTGAACAGCTCATACGCTTCGCGGATGTCCTTGAGCTGGAAGCGGTGCGTGAAGAGCGGCGTCAAGTCCACCCGCTTCGCGCGCACCACCTCCATCAGGCGCCGCATGCGCTCCTTGCCGCCCGGGCAGAGCGTGGTGACGATGCGGTGGTCCCCCAGCCCCGCCGCGAAGGCGTCGTAGGGCAGCTGCAGCTTCCCGGAGTACACGCCCAGGCTGGACAGCGTGCCGCCCGGGTTGAGCGTGCGCAGCGCGCTCTCGAAGGTCTGCTGCGTCCCCAGCGCCTCGATGGCCACGTCCACGCCGCCGCCGGTGAGCCGCTTCACCTCCGCCACCACGTCCTGGTTCCGGAAGTCGAGCACCACGTCCGCGCCCAGCTTGCGCGCCATGGCCAGACGCGCCTCGTCCCCGTCCACGCCAATGACGAGCGACGCGCCCATGAGCCGCGCCCCCACGGTGGCGCACAGGCCGATGGGCCCCTGCGCGAACACCACCACCGCGTCCCCAATCCTCACGCCGCCGGACTCCGCGCCGCTGAAGCCCGTGGACGCGATGTCCGCCAGGAGCAGCACCTGTTCGTCCTTCAGCTCGTCCGGAATGGAGGCCAGGTTCGCCTGCGCGAAGGGCACGCGCACGTACTCCGCCTGCACGCCGTTCATCGTGTTGCCCAGCCGCCAGCCGCCCATGGCCTCCAGGCCCTCGCCGTGGCCGCACTGGGACGCGTGCCCGGAGAGACAGCCCCGGCACTGGCCGCACGGCGTGATGGCGCCCACCAGCACGCGCTGCCCCACCTGGTAGCCCGTCACGCCCGGGCCCAGTTCGTCGATGACACCCACCATCTCATGGCCCACGGTGAGGCCCGGCTTCACCGGGTACTCGCCGCGCAGGATGTGCACGTCGGTGCCGCAGATGGTGGTGAGCGTCACCCGGACGATGGCCTCGCCCACGCCCGCCTTCGGCCTCTCCACCTCTTCCACGCCCACCTTCTGGGTGCCTTGGAACACGGTTGCCTTCATGGATCACCTCGTCTGTCTTCAGGCGCGCGGCATGCGCACCGTCACCGCGGGGCGGTCGCTGCGGGCCATCACCTGCTGCGCCACCGAGCCCAGCACCGCTCGGCTCACGCCGGTGCGGCCATGCGTGCCCAGACACAGCAGGTCCACGCAGTAGCGCTCCGCGGCCTGGGTGATGACACCCGCCACGTCATCGCCCTTCAGCACGTACAGCTCCACCTTGTGCAGCCCCTCCTGCTCCGTCTCGGGCACGCGAAGTTCCAGCTGGCGGCGGGCGGCCTGGACGGCCTCGGGTGACGCGTCCGCGGGCTCCACGTGCAAGAGGTGCACGGTGCCCCCGGGCGGCGTGAGCGCGAAGGCATAGGCGACGGCGCGGTCCCCCGGCTCCGTGAAGTCCGTGGTGGCCAGCACCGCGCGCACCTGGGGCGGCTCCTTCACCGAGCCCTGCTCGGCGGTGAGCACCGGCACGCTCACCACGGACATGGAGGCCAGCCGCCGCGCGTGCTGCGACACGCTCCACAGCCTCGCGAGCGCCTTGCGGTGGTGCGTGCCCACCACCAGCACGTCCACGTGCTCCTCTTCCGCCAGCGCGACCAGGTGGTCCGCGACGCGGCCCAGCCCCGGCTCCAGCCGCGCCCGCACCGTCACGCCGGGCATGCGCAGCGGCTCCAGCAGCGAGTCCGCCTCCCGCTCCAGCGCCTCCCGCAGCTCCAGCGACACGTCCTTGTAGCTGCGCGGGTGCACCAGCCCCAGCCGCTTCGCCTCCTCGGAGACCCAGAAGATGCGGCCGCCCACCACCTCCAGCGGCCCGAAGCGGGAGAGCGCCTTCACCCAGTCCCGCGCGACCTCGTAGGGGCGCGAGCGGTCCAGGCCCACCATCACCCGCAGGGGGCGCTCGCCGCGTGCCCACGCCTCCAGCGCCTCGCTTTCGCGGACCACCAGGAAGGGCACGGTCAGCGCCTGCGCCATGCGGTCGACCGTGCCGCCCAGGCCCAGGAAGGGCGTCTCCTCACGAGGCGCCGCGGACACCACCAGCTTCAGGTCGCGCTCCGTCACCAGCGCGCTCAAGGCCTTCTCCACCTCGCCGGTCCGCACGACGGGCTCCACGCTCACACCGGACAGGGACTCCAGCCGCCGCGCTTCTTCCTGGAGTGCGCCCTCCACGGCCTCGCTGGCGCGAGCACCGAAGGTCCGCGCCACGTTGCCCGGCACCGCATGCACCAGGAGCAGGGAGGCGTTCAGTCGCCGTGCGAGCAGGGCCGCCGTGTCGCCCGCGCGCCGTGAGGCGTCCGAGAAGTTGGTGGTGCACGCGATGTTCATGTCGGGCTTCCCCCCCTTGCCTTGAACGTAGTCACCGCGGAACGCCACCTGGGATGGAGGAAGGGAAGAGGCGTGGCGCGCGCCGGGCCGCTTGGGATTTCCCTCCGCCTGATGCGGCAGGACGCATTGCCGGGCCCCGCGCCGGACCCCAGGTTCTCTCCAGGGTGCCATGCGAATCCCTGTTCCGGTCAGCCGCCTGCCCTGGCCCCTGGACGTTGCGCGCGACCGTCCAGGGGGACCGCCGCGGCTTGCGCGCGTGCTCGCGATGGCCGTGCCCGTGGCGAGCCTGTTCGCGGTCCTGGAGGGCGCGCTCATGCTGGGCGGCTGGGTCCTGGCCCTTCGGGAGCCTGTCGCGAACGAAGCGGGCCTTCCCTCACCCGTCGACGCCTGGGGGCTCATGGCGGCGGGGGGCGCGCTCTGGCTGCTTCACGCGGAGGCGGCGCGCGGATGGCGCCGCGCGGTGGGGTGGGGCCTGGCGATGGTGACCTTCCTCCTGGGCGTCGCGGGGCTCACCCGGCACGCCACGGGAAGCGGGGCGGGCCTGCTGCTCACGGGGCTGTCGCTCGGGATGCTGCATGTGCGCACGCATCAGGGATGGCATCCCGCGCGGTGGCTGGCCTCGGTCGCGTTGCTGCTCTCCGCGTGGGGCCTCATTGGCGGGCTGTACGAGGAGCACCGGCTCGGGCTGGCGCCGCTGCGCACGGCGCAAGGAGCCGACACGCCCCTGGGGCTTCCCATGGCGCTGGCCCTGCTGCTGCTGTCGGTCGGCATCCTGTCCGTCCATCCGGAGCGGGGGCTGATGCGCGCGCTGCTGCGGGACGACCTGGGCGGCCACTCGGCGCGGCGGCTGCTGTTCGCGGCCCTGCTCGTCGTGCCCACGACGGGCGCCGTCCGGCTCCTGGGAGAGCGGCTGGGGCTCTACAGCACCACCGCGGGCACCACGCTCTTCGTGCTCGCGACCATGATGACCTTCCTCGCCGTGTCCCTCTGGAACGCGAACGCCCTCTCGCGGCTGGAGTCGAACCGTCGCTGGGCGGAGGACGTGCTGCGCCTGAGCGAGGAGCGCTTCCGGACCTCCTTCGACGGCGCGCCCACCGGCATGGCGCTGGTGGACCTGCAGGGCCGCTTCCTCCACGTCAACGCGGCGCTCTGCGCGCTCGTCGGCTACTCGCGTGAGGAATTGCTCAACAGGTCGCTCCAGGACCTCACCGTGCCGGAGGACCTGTCGGTGGACCAGGAGAACGCCGCGCGGATGCGCCGTGGCGAAATCGACTCCTTCCAGCGGGAGAGCCACTACGTCCGCAAGGACGGCCGGCGCATCGCCCTCATCGTGTGGGGCACGGTGGTGCGCGACGCGCGGGGAAGGGCGGTGCACTTCATCTCGCAGGTGCAGGACATCACGGAGCGGGAGGAGCTGGAGCAGGCGTCGCGCTTCCTGGCGGACGTGGGCCCGCGGCTCGCGGCGTCGCTGGTGTCCCAGACGACGCTGGCCACGGTGGCGACGCTCGCCGTGCCGGCGCTGGCGGACGGGTGCGTGGTGGCCAGCCTGGACGGGAACGGACGCCTCCAGCGGGTGGAGAGCGCGGCCCAGGAGCCAGGGACGGCGGCGCGGCTGAAGGCGCTGACCACGGCGTACGGGCCGAACCCCTTCCCCCCGGCGGGCATCGTCGCCTTCGTGTTGCGCACGGGCGAGCCGGTGCTGCTGCCGGAGGTCCCACCGGAGGTGCTCGAAACGTCCGCGGTGGACGCCGGGCACCTGGAACAGCTTCGCCTGCTGGGGCTCCGGTCGGTCATCGTCGTGCCGCTGCGCAGCCGGGAGCGCAACCTGGGGGCCCTCATCCTCGCGACGTATGGCGCCGGACGCCGCTACGGGCCCCGGGATCTCGCCCTGGCCGAGGAGCTGGCCCGCCGCGCGGCGCTCGCCCTGGACAACGCCCGCCTGTTCGAGCGGTCCGAACAGGCAAGCCGCATGCGCGACGAGGTCCTGCGCATCGTGGCCCACGACCTGCGCGCCCCGCTCCATGTCATCCAGCTCAGCGCCGGAAGGCTGGAGACGGCGCTGCCTCCCGGGGATGGCACCCGGCGGCACCTGGACACGATCCAGCGGTCCGTCCACCGGGCGAACCGGCTCATCCAGGACCTGCTGGACGTGGCGCGGTTGGAAGGGGGCGCCCTGTCGGTGGAGCGGGAGCCCCTGATGGTGGCGCCGCTGGTCCAGGAGGTCGTGGAGCAGCACCGCGCGCTCGCGGAGGCGAAGTCGCTCCGGCTGGTGGCCTACGTGCCGGAGGACCTGCCCTGCGTCCTGGCGGACCGGGAGCGCGTGCCGCAAATCCTGGCCAACCTCCTGGGCAACGCGTTCAAGTTCACGCCCGAAGGCGGCTGCATCGTCCTGCGCGTCCAGCCAGAGGCGGGACAGGTCCGCTTCCTGGTGCGCGACACGGGCCCCGGCATTCCCGCGGAGAACCTGCCGCACATCTTCGAGCGCTTCTGGCAGGCGGGGCCGAAGCGAAGGGAGGGCGCGGGGCTGGGGCTCACCATCGTGAAGGGCCTGGTGGTGGCCCATGGCGGGCAGGTGGGCGTGGAGACCACGCCCGGCATGGGGAGCACGTTCTTCTTCACCCTCCCCGCGGTGTGGCCCGCCGGAGCTCGAACCGGCGCGCACGTCTGACGCCGCGCTACCTCCGCAGGGCGGACTCCAGCAGCAGCCGCCGCTCCGCCGCCGCGACGACCGCCCGGGTGGCGCCGACGGCCCCTGGATCCACGGACAGGGACGTGATGCCCGCGCGCACCAGGTGCTCCGCGAACGCCGGACGGTTCGAGGGCGCCTGGCCGCACAGGGACGACGTGATGCCCGCCGCGCGGCTGGCCTGGATGATGCGGACGATGGCGTCCAGCACCGCCGCGTCCTCCTCGTCGAAGAGCTCCGCGCACAGCTCCGAGTCCCGGTCCACGCCCAGCATCAGCTGGGTCAGGTCATTGGAGCCGATGGACACACCGGTGATGCCCATGCGCGCGTACTCGGGGATGCGGTAGACGACGGAGGGCACCTCCGCCATCACCCAGCGCTCCAGACCGCGCTGGCGTCCCAGCGGGCTCTTCTCCACGGCCTCCAGGCACGCCTCCAGCTCCCACGCCGTGCGCACGAAGGGAATCATCAGGTGGAGGTTGGGCGTCTCCTCGCGCACGCGGGCGAGGACCTCCAGCTCCAGCTGGAACACCTCGGGCTCGCGCAGGTAGCGGTAGCAGCCCCGGAAGCCAATCATCGGGTTGGACTCGGTGGCCTCGAAGTCGCTCCCGCCCTCCAGCCCCCGGAACTCGTTCGTGCGGAAGTCCGTGGTGCGGTACACGACCGGGCGGCCCCGGAAGGCGCGGGTGATGGTGAGGAGCGCGCCGGACATCCGCTCCACGAACTCGCGGCCCTGGCCTTCCGCGATGAGCTTGCGCGGGTGCACGCCGCCCAGGGCCTCGGTGAGCATGAACTCCGCCCGCAGCAGGCCCACGCCGTCCACCGGGAGCGCCGCCGCCTCCTGGGCCTGGCCCGGCAGGGCCAGGTTCACGTAGAGCCGGGTGCCCAGCGCCTCTTGCCCCAGGGACTCCCGCGGTTGGAGGGAGGGCGTGGCCGCCGCCGTGGTGGAGGAGGGCGCCTCCGGGGCGAGCCCTTCGCGCACGGTGCCGGTGGCGCCGTCCACGGTGACCTCCTCTCCATCGCGCAGGACCTTCGTGGCGGTGCGCGTGCCCACCACGCAGGGCTTGCGCAGCTCCCGGCTGACGATGGCCGCGTGGCACGTCATGCCGCCGCTGTCGGTGATGACCGCCGCCGCGCGCCGCAGCGTGGGCACCCAGTCCGGAGAGGTCATGGGCGCCACGAGGATTTCACCGCCTTCCAGCCGCGAACCCTCCCGGGCCTCGCGCAGCACGCGCACGCGGCCGGACGCGATGCCGGGGGACGCGCCCAGGCCGGCCACGAGCGTGCGTCCCGCAGGCTCGGTGGACTCGGCGGATTCGGCGGGGTGCTCCGGGCCGCCCACCGCGGTCGTCACCGGGCGCGACTGGACCAGGTAGAAGCGGCCCTCCTGCTCGGCCCACTCGATGTCCTGGGGCTCGCCGTAGTGCCGCTCCACGCGCAGCCCCAGGCGCGTCAGCTCCAGCACCTCCACGTCCGTGAGCACCCGCGCGCGGGACTGCTCGGGCGTGAGGTCCTCGCGCTTCTCGCGGCCCACGCCGTCGCGCACCCACCGGAAGGCCTTCTCGCCCACGCGCGCTTCCAGCAGGCGGGGCCCCAGGCGGTCCACGACGTAGGTGTCGGGCTCCACCTGGCCGCCCACGACGACCTCCCCCAGGCCGAACGCGCCCTCGATGACGACGTGCCGGGGATTGCCGCTGGCGGGGTCTATCGTGAACATGACGCCCGCGCGCGCCGAGTCCACCATGGCCTGCACCACCACGGCGATCTCCGGCTCCTCCGTGAGCCCTTGTGCCTTGCGGTAGGCCACCACGCGCTCGCCATAGGCGGACGCCCAGCACGCCCGCACCCGGTCGATGAGCGCGTCGTCGCCCGCGACGTTGGTGAACGACTCGTGCATGCCCGCGAACGACGTGGTGGCGGTGTCCTCCGCGGTGGCGGACGAGCGCACCGCCACGGCGGTGCACTCCCGCAGCTGGTGGTACGCGGCGAGGATGTCGATGCGCAGCCAGTCCGGCAGCGGGGCCTGGAGCACCACGCCGCGCAGGGCCTCCGTGAGCTCGGCGAGCGAGCGGGGGTCGTCCGGGTCGACGCGCTTCCACAGCTCCCGCAGCCGGGGGCGCGCGGACTCCATGGCGTGATGGAAGGCGGTGGCGGTGATGACGAAGCCGGGAGGCACGGGCAGCCCGGCACGGGTCAGCTCGCCCAGGTTGGCGCCCTTGCCGCCGGCCTGGGCCACGTCCTCCCGGGACAGGGCGTCGAACCAGAGGATGGAGGGGGGCGGGGCCGGCTGCGCTTCCGGCGCC
>NZ_RAVY01000083.1:0-38752 GCF_003611625.1 Corallococcus sp. CA054B | reverse complement strand
TTCCAGAAGAAGGCGACGGCGAACGCGACGATGACCGCCATCCCCACCGCCACGGCCACCGGCCACTTCGGGCGGGCGGGGGCCAGCGGCTGCGCGGCCAGGGACTCCGTCTGGGGCCCGGAAGGAGGAGGAGAGGTCTCCCGGCCGGCGTGGGGACGCATGCCCACCGTGGGGATGTGCTCCTCGCGGTCCGGCGGACGCGGCACCGAGGGCGGCGGGGCCGTGGGCGTGGTGGGGCGCGAGCGCTGCTCCGGCTTCACTTCCGCGAGCGTCTGGAGCGGGCTGCCCGTCAGCTCCAGGATGAACGCGCCCACGTCCGGGTAGCGGTCCTCCGGCTTCTTCGCCATCGCGCGGGAGATGGCCGCCACCACGTGCGGCGGCGTCCCGGGCGCCAGCGTCAGGAGCGGCGGGGGCTCCAGGTGGACGATCTGGTAGATGAGCTCCGCGACGTTGTCGCCGGTGTAGGGCGGCCGGCCCGCGATCATCTCGTAGACGATGCAGCCGAACGCGAAGAGGTCCGTGCGCGCGTCCACGTTGCTGTTGTGGCCCATGGCCTGCTCGGGGGCCATGTACTGCGGCGTCCCCATCAGCACGGAGTCCAGCGTCATCACCGTGCGCGCGTCCACGAGCTTGGAGATGCCGAAGTCGAGCAGCTTCACGCGCTCGCCCACGACGCCGCCCGCCTCCGTGGGCACGAGGAACACGTTGCCCGGCTTCAGGTCGCGGTGCACCACGCCCGCGCGGTGCGCCGCCTGCAACGCCGCGCCCATCTGCCGGGTGATGGAGATGACCTCCTCCATGGGCAGCTGCTTCTGCTTGCGCAGCCGGCGCGACAGGCCCTCACCGCGCAGGTACTCCATCACCATGAAGGGCGTGCCGTCCTCCAGGGTGTCGAAGTCCAGCACCTCCACGATGTTCGGGTGCCCCAGCCGGGAGGCGATCTCCGCCTCGCGCCGGAAGCGCACCGCCACCTCTTCCGACAGCGCCTCCGCGCCGTGCAGCACCTTGATGGCGACCTGCTTGCCCGGCAGGCGCAGGTGGCGCGCGAGGAACACCGCGCCCATGCCGCCCTTGCCCAGCACGGTGCCAATCTCATACGTGGAGCGCAGGACCCGTCCCGTCGTCAACGGCTCGCTCTGCGCGGAGGTCGGTTCGGTTGGCTTTTGCATCGGCGGTCCAATTTCCTACTAAACCGGGCCGACACGATTGGAAAGCACCTGGGTCGAATCCTCCCCCACGGGTCGTGCGAACGCGCTCGGGCTCTCAGAACCTGAGAGCCCGAGCTGTATTTTTATCCAGAGACGGAAAGCGCTCCGGCTATGGCTCGACGGGAGGCACGACGATGGCGGACTGGAGATCCGCCGCCTCGTTGATGTGTGTCTGCACGGCCTGCCGTTCGCTGGCCAGCTCCTGCTGAAGGGCCGCGTTGGTGGTCTGCGGCGTCAGCAGGCTGTCGCCGATGAAGGCGGTGCGCGCGTGCGCGTTGAGCTGCGCGCTGAGCAGCGCCAGGTCGAGCGCGGCGCCCGCGGCCGGGGCGTTCGGGCCCTGGAGGACCTGCATGAGCTGCTGGACCTCGCTCTGCAACTGGAGGCTCAGCGGGGAGTCCTCGGGCGTGATGCCCTCGGCCGCGAGCAGCGCATCCAGCCGTTGTTTCACGGCGGTGTGCTCGGTCACCATCTGGTTGTTGAAGTCGATCACGGCCTGGTCGGTGGCGAGCGGCGCGGCGTACTGGCCGAGCATCACCTCGCCCTCGTTGGCCACCTGCAGGACGCGGGCGATCTGCGCGTCGCTGAGCGTCTGTATCAGTCCGGTATCCGGGATCGTCGGAATGAGATCAGGCGGGGTGCCCGAATCCGGATCGTCCGGCTGGCCAGGCATCCCTGGCACGCTATCGAAGTTGCCGTCGTCGTCGTCGTCATCGCAGCCCACGCCCAGCGCGAGCGCCCCAGCCACCACCGCCCCCAACCAGAACCTTGCTCTTCGCATGTGATCACCCCTCAGTGAATGTCGCGCGGGGCGAAACCCACACCCGCGCCCCAGACGCCGCCCCGCCGCCGGAGCCACCCGCGGGCTCCGGCGACGGGGGAACGCACTACGGCTCGGGCTCGACGGGAGGCAAGACGATGACGGACTGGAGATCCGACGCCTCGTTGATGTGCGTCTGCACGGCCTGCCGTTCGCTGGCCAGCTCCTGCTGAAGGGCCGCGTTGGTGGCCTGCGGCGTCAGCAGGCTGTCACCGATGAAGGCGGTGCGCGCGTGCGCGTTGAGCTGCGCGCTGAGCAGCGCCAGGTCGAGCGCGGCGCCCGCGGCCGGGGCGTTCGGGCCCTGGAGGACCTGCATGAGCTGCTGGACCTCGTTCTGCAACTGGAGGCTCAGCGGGGAGTCCTCGGGCGTGATGCCCTCGGCCGCGAGCAGCGCATCCAGCCGCTGTTTCACGGCGGTGTGCTCGGTCACCATCTGGTTGTTGAAGTCGATTACCGCCTGGTCGGTGGCGAGCGGCGCGGCGTACTGGCCGAGCATCACCTCGCCCTCGTTGGCCACCTGCAGGACGCGCGCGATCTGCGCATCGGTGAGCGTCAGCACCACGCCCGCGTCGGTGCCCGCGTCCGGGACCTGCTGCTGTGGCACGTCCTGAGACGCTGGATCCTTGTTCGCGTCGCTGCCGCACCCGTAACCCAGCGCCAGTGCGCCCGCCAGCAGTGTCCCCATCCAGAATTTCGCTGTCCGCATGTTCATCCCCCGTGAATGTCGCGTGGGCAGGATGGGGAGGCCCTCCGCCCATGGCCATGCGCGTCTCAGCCGTTGCCACTGTGCCCGGGTGCACAGGCCGGGCAGGCAGGGGGCCTCTCCGGGTGCGTGTGCAGGCCCGGGAACGCGCGATTTTTCACGGGGACAGGGCGGCACCCCCTTAGAGTCGGGTCCGATGAGTGCCTCCGCCGACACCCGCGCCCCGCTCGCCGCCCTGCTGCCGAAGCCCGGCGAGCCCCCTCTCGATGCCGACGAGATCCTCAACCGCTTCGTGAGCTACGTCGCCACGAACGGCTTGAGCCTGTACTCCGCCCAGGAGGAGGCCATCCTGGAGCTCTTGAGCGACAAGCACCTGTTCCTCAAGACGCCCACGGGCTCCGGCAAGTCGCTGGTGGCCATGGCGCTCCACTTCAAGGCCATGGCCGAGGGCAAGGTGTCGTTCTACACGTGCCCCATCAAGGCGCTGGTGAACGAGAAGTTCTTCGCGCTCTCCAAGGCCTTCGGCCCGGAGAACGTGGGCATGCTGACGGGCGACGCGTCCATCAACCGCGAGGCGCCCATCCTCTGCTGCACGGCGGAGATTCTTTCCAACCTCGCGCTGCGTGACGCCTCCGCGCGCGTGGACGCGGTGGTGATGGACGAGTTCCACTACTACTCCGACAAGGAGCGCGGGGTGGCCTGGCAGATTCCGCTGCTGGCGCTGCCCAAGACGCAGTTCCTGCTGATGTCCGCCACGCTGGGCGACACGCACGTCATCGAGCAGAGCCTGGAGAAGCTCACCGGCCGCGAGGTGGCCACGGTGCGCAGCTCCGAGCGCCCCGTGCCGCTGGACTTCGACTACCGCGAGGTGCCGCTGCACGAGACCATCCAGGACCTCATCGCGCGCGGGAAGTACCCCGTGTACCTGGTGAACTTCACGCAGCGGGCCGCGGCCGAGCAGGCGCAGAACCTGATGTCCGTGGACTTCAACACCAAGGAAGAGAAGGAGGAGATCCGCCAGGCGCTGCTGGACGCCCCCTTCGACACGCCCTACGGCAAGGACTTCCAGCGCTTCCTGCGCCACGGCATCGGCATGCACCACGCGGGCCTGCTGCCCAAGTACCGCCTGCTGGTGGAGAAGCTGGCGCAGCAGGGCCTGCTCAAGGTCATCAGCGGCACGGACACGCTGGGCGTGGGCGTGAACATCCCCATCCGCACGGTGCTCTTCACGCAGCTGTTCAAGTTCAACGGCGAGAAGCTGGCGACCTTGAGCGTGCGCGACTTCAAGCAGATCGCCGGCCGCGCGGGCCGCAAGGGCTTCGACACCGAGGGCAGCGTGGTGGCGCAGGCCCCGGAGTACATGATCGAAAACATCCGCCAGGCGGCGAAGGAGGCCGCGGGCAAGAAGAAGTCGCCCAAGGCGAAGCCGCCGCAGAAGGGGTTCGTGCAGTACGACAAGAGCACCTTCGAGCGGCTCCAGAACGGGCTTCCGGAGCCGCTGGAGTCGCGCTTCGACGTGAGCCACGGCCTCTTGCTCAACCTGCTCCAGAGCGACAAGACGGAGGGCAGCGGCGGCTACAAGCGGCTGGTGCAGCTGGTGATGCGCTCGCACAGCTCCGACTACACGAAGAAGAAGCTCCTGAAGGACGCGGCGATGTACTTCCGCACGCTGCGCGACGCGGGCATCGTGAAGGTGGTGCAGTGGGAGAAGCACTCGGCGACGGTGGAGGTGTCGGAGGACCTTCAGCGCGACTTCAGCCTCAACCACACGCTGTCCTTGTACCTGCATGAGACGCTGGAGCTGTTGGACCCCACGCTGGACACGTACGCGCTGGACGTCGTCACGCTGGTGGAGTCCATCCTGGAGAACCCGGACGTGGTGCTGTACGCGCAGCTGCACCAGCTGAAGGGGGAGAAGATCCAGGAGATGAAGGCGCGGGGCGTGGAGTACGACGACCGCATGGAGGAGCTGGAGAAGCTGGAGTGGCCCAAGCCGAACCGCGAGTTCGTCTACGGCACCTTCAACGCCTTCGCGAAGAAGCACCCGTGGGTGGGCGAGGAGAACATCCGGCCCAAGTCCATTGTCCGGGACATGTTCGAGCGCTTCATGTCCTTCCACGACTACGTGCGCGAGTACGGCCTGCAGCGCAGCGAGGGCGTGCTCCTGCGCTACGTGGGAGACGTCTACAAGTCGCTGGTGCAGACGGTGCCGGAGAAGTTCCGCAACGAGGACCTGGACGACATCATCGACCACCTGCGCGCGACGCTGCGTCAGGTGGACTCCAGCCTCCTGGACGAGTGGGAGCGGATGCGCAATCCGGAGGCCCCCGTCGAAGTGAAGCCGGTGGTGGACCTGAAGCCCAAGGAGCTCACGGAGGACTCCAAGGCCTTCGCCGCGCGCGTGCGCGAGGAGCTGCACCGGCTGCTGCGCGCGCTGGGCCAGCGCCGCTACCTGGACGCGCTGGGCATGCTGGACAACGCGCTGGGCGAGTGGACCGCGCCGAAGCTGGAGCTGGCCATGGCGCCGTACTTCGAGGAGCACAAGCTGGTGGTGCTCACGCCCCAGGCGCGCAAGCCGGCGAACACGCAGCTCAAGGAAGCGGGCACGCGCCAGTGGGAGGCCCAGCAGCGCATCATGGACCCGGAGGGCCATGGGGACTGGGTCATCGATTGTGAGATTGATTTGCGCGGCCGGCGCATGGACGACGGCCCCATCCTGATGCTGCGCCGCATTGGCGGCATGGCCGCCTGGTCGTAGGCCTCAGGCGAGGGGCGGCTTGGAGGCGGCTCCGGAGCCTTGGGCCGCCTCGCGCACGGTGCGGGTGGCGACCTCCACCTCCGCGAGGATGCGGCGCGCGTGCTGGAGCAGGGCCTCTCCGGTGGGCAAGAGGCGCATGCCCTTGGGGACGCGCTCGAAGAGGGGCGTGCCCAGCTCATCCTCCAGGGCGAGGATGTGACGGCTGAGCGGCGGCTGGGTGATGTGCAGCCGGCGCGCGGCCCGGCCCACGTGGCCCTCTTCCGCCACCGCGACGAAGGACTGGAGGTGCGTGATGCTCACGCGCGCGAGGTTAGCGCGAGTCGTGCGCACCATCCACGGGGCCTCGTCATGCCAGAACAGCATTGGACGCTCCGGACGGGCGGGTGCCACCTTGCCCGGCATGGGCATCCCTCTCTTCAAGGGCAGTGAAGTGGACCGGCTGCGGCTCGCGGGCCGCGCGGCGGCGGGCACGCTGGCGCACGTGGCCACCCGGCTCCAGCCGGGCGTGACGACGGCGGACATCGACGCGTGGGTTCGCGAGGACACGGCGCGGCGGGGTGGGACGCCCAGTCAGCTGGGCTACAAGGGCTTCCCGGCCACGGTGTGCACCAGCCGCAACCACGTGGTGTGCCATGGCATCCCGCGCACGGATGAGGTGCTGATGCCCGGCGACATCGTCAACGTGGACGTGACGACGCACCTGGACGGCTTCCACGGCGACACGTCCGCCACGTTCATGATTGGTGAGGTCTCCTCGGACGCGAAGCACGTCGTGGACGTGGCGCGGCGCTGCCGGGACGTGGGCGTGTCCGTGGTGCGGCACGGCGCGCGGCTGGGGGACATTGGCGCGGCGGTGATGGCGCTGGCGAAGGCGGAGGGGTGCAGCGTGGTGGAGGAGTTCGGGGGCCACGGCATCGGCAGGCAGATGCACGGGGAGCCGCACGTGCCGCACGTGGCCAGGGCGGGCACGGGCATCACGCTGAAATCCGGGATGGTCATCACCATCGAGCCCATGATCAACCTGGGGCGCCCGGACATCCGGATGATGCCGGACGGGTGGACCGTCGTGACCGCGGACGGCAGCCTGTCCGCCCAGTTCGAACACACCGTGCTCGTCACCCGCGACGGCTGTGAAGTCCTCACCCCCAACGCGCTGTCCCTGCACATCCTCGCGAGCCATCCAGAAAGCTGATGGCTTATCGCTTCTGACATCTGGTGCCCGGAGGCCGCCAGGCGCATCTCCTGGCGCATGGAAACGCCTCCGCCGCTTCCCGTTGTCCGTCCCCGGGCCTGGACGGCCGGGCACGTCCTGATGCCGCTCGGCGCGGCGCTCTGCCTGCTTCCTTTCGTCTCCACCGGCGTGGCCCTGCTCGCGGGGCTGTGCGTGGCCCTGACCGTGGGCAATCCGTTCGCCGGGACGACGCGGGCCCTGACGCCCCGGTTGTTGTCCCTGGCGGTGGTGGGGCTGGGGGCGGGCATGGACCTGCGCACGGTGCTCGCGGCGGGGCGTGAGGGCCTGGGCTACACGGTGGTGGGCATCGCGCTGTGCCTGACGCTGGGCGTGGGGCTCGCCCGGCTGCTGGGCGTTCCCCGCGTGACGGGCCTGCTCATCAGCGTGGGCACGGCCATCTGCGGCGGGAGCGCCATCGCGGCGGTGGTGCCGGTGCTGCGGCCCCAGGAGCATGAGACGTCCGTGGCGCTGGGCACGGTGTTCCTGCTCAATGCCGTAGCGCTGTTCGTCTTCCCCGTCGTGGGCCACGCGGTGGGGCTGACGCCGCACCAGTTCGGCCTGTGGTGCGCGATGGCCATCCACGACACCAGCTCCGTGGTGGGCGCGGCGCTGCGCTACGGCCCCGAGGCCCTGGCGGTGGCCACGCCCGTGAAGCTGGCGCGCGCCCTATGGATTCTCCCTCTGACGGTGGGCCTGGCCGCATGGCGTCGGCGCGAGGGCCACGCGGTGACGGGCCGGGTGCGCCGGCCGTGGTTCATCGCCGGGTTCCTCGGAGCGGCGGCGGTCGTGACCGTGTTCCCGGGACTCGAACCGGTGGGGCAGGGCGTGGCGGCCGTTGCCCGGCAGCTGCTCGTCGTGACGCTGTTCCTGTTGGGGGCGGGGCTGACGCGCGAGACGCTGCGGGCGGTGGGCCTTCGTCCGCTCGCGCAGGCGGTGGTGTTGTGGCTGCTCATGGCGGGCCTGTGCCTGGGCGCGCTGCGGCTGGGTTGGGCCGCGTGAGCCGCGGGCTCAGGGCAGCAGCACCGGGGGCGTGGCGCGGGCATGGCGCAGGAAGCGGCCCGCGGCTCCGGACGGTTCATCCACGGGCAGGGCCCAGGAGAACGCGCGCGGGATGCGCAGCCCCGGCACGGGCAGCACCTGGAACCGGCCCAGGGACAGCTCGCCGTCGATGCTCCAGCGGGACAACAGCGCCACGCCCAGGCCCAGGGACACGGCCCGTTTGATGGCCTCGGTGCTGCCCAGCTGAAGGTCTCCACGTTGGGGGCCCTTGCGCACGCCCGCCTTGCGCAGGGCCCGGTCCAGCACGGCGCGGGTGCCGGAGCCCTGCTCCCGCCACAGCAGCGGCACCTCCCGCAGCGCCTCCATGGTGCGGATCCGCGCCCACTCCACCGGCCCCTGTGACGAAACCACCGGCACCAGCTCGTCATCCAGGTAGCGCTCCAGCCGGATGCCGGGCGCCCGCGCGTGGCCCTCCACCAGCCCGAGCGGTACCCGGCCCTCCGACAGCCACGTCAGCACCTCGCGCGTATTGCCCACTTCCAGACGGACCTGGAGTTCACGGTGCGTGCGCAGGAAGGACGCCAGCAGACCAGGCACGATGGCATTGGCGACGGTGGTGCTCGCCGCCAGCGCCAGCTCGCCGGTGAGGGTCTCCTCGGCCGCGATGGCGAGCGCCGCCTCATCCAGCAGTCCATGGATGCGTTGGGCGTAGTCGAAGAGGACACGCCCCGCCGCGTTCAGCCGCACTCCGCGCGCGGTGCGCACGAGCAGCGGCTGGCCGCAGTCCGCCTCCAGTTGCCGGACCTGCGCGGTGACGGCGGGCTGTGACAGGTGGAGCAGGCGGGAGGCGGCGGAGATCTGCCCGGTCGAGGCGACGACGCGGAAGGTTTCGAGCCGGCGGGGGTCGACGAACAAGGCCGTCATCCTAGACGAGGCGCGGGGGAAGGGGCGCCTCCATCGCTGGGTGTTGAGAAGGGGGCGCTTGCGTCCGCCTGCCCGGCCGGGCGCACGGTGGTTCTCGTTGGAAGCGTCAGGGCCTTTGATAGGTTGGCGCCCCATATGAAGAAGATCCTGGTCGCGCTCGTCGTGCTCATCGTCCTGGCGGTCGCGGGTGCAGGCGGCGTGTTCATGCACTTCCAGAACGCCACCACCGCGCCGCACACGGCGGCGGATCCGGCTCCCAAGGAGTTCGTGGTGAAGAAGGGAGCGTCCGCGCGCTCGCTGGGCCAGCAGCTCCAGGCCCAGGGCTTCCTGGACGACCCCAACGTCTGGCGCTTCCACCTGTGGCGCCGGGGCAGCCTCAACGTGAAGGCGGGCCGCTTCATGTTGAGCCCCACCGCCTCCGTCGCGGAGCTGGCCAACGCCCTGGAAGGCCAGCCGCTGCCGGAGGACGTGCCCTTCGCGATGATCGAAGGCTGGCGCCTGCGCGACACCGACCAGGTGCTCGCAGCCCAGGGCCTCATCAAGCCGGGCGAGTACATCGCCGCGGCCAGCCGCACGAGCAGCTTCGCCGCGCCGTTCCCGCTGCCCACGCGCAGCCTGGAGGGCTACCTCTACCCGGAGACGTACGGGATCATCGCGGACAACTTCAAGGTGGAGGCGTTCATCCAGCGGCAGATCGACACCTTCCGCGCGCGCTTCTACGACGCGCACAAGGACGAGATCGCCAAGAGCGGCCGGTCGCTGCACGACATCGTCGTGATGGCCTCCATGCTGGAGCGCGAGGAGCCGGTGCCCTCCCAGCGCCCGCTCGTCGCGGGCATCCTCTGGAAGCGCGTGGACAAGGGCTTCCCGCTGGGCGTGGACGCCACCAGCCGCTACGAGCTGGCGGAGTGGAACGACCGCAAGGCGTTCCTCAAGCGGCTGCGGGACGCCTCGGATCCGTGGAACTCGCGCTCCCGCGCGGGCCTGCCGCCGGGCCCCATTGGCGCGCCCACGGTGGACTCGCTGCTCGCCGCGCTGCGGCCCGTGAAGAGCGACTACTGGTACTACCTGCACGACGCCCAGAAGGTCCTCCACCCGTCGCGCAACGCGCAGGAGCACGAAGCGCTTCGCGCCAAGTACAACGTGTACTGAGGCACCACGATGACGTCCCCCCTCCTGGATCCGAGCCGCGTCTCCACGCCTCCTTCCGATGCCGAGGGCGCCTTGCGCGAGGAGGTGGCCCGGCTGCGCCAGGAGACCGAGCGGCTCCACCTGTTGCTGGAGACCGCGGCGCAGGTCACCTGGTCGACGAACCCCGCCAGGGACGCGCTGACACCCATCTCCCCGTCGTGGACGGCCTTCACCGGCCAGACGGCGGAGCAGATGCGCAACCAGGGATGGCTCCTCGCCCTGCACCCGGATGACCGGGCCGGGGCCCTGGCGGCGTGGCAGCGGGCCAAGGCGGGGACGCAGCTCTTCGCCACGCGCTACCGGCTGCGCCGCGTGGATGGCGCGTACGTGTGGATGCTCGCGCGGGGCTTGCCGGTGCTGGGGGCGGACGGCTGCGTGCGCGAGTGGGTGGGCACCTGCGTGGACATCCAGGCGCAAGCCCTGGGCGAGGAGCGCGCCGAGTTCCTGGCGCGGGCCAGCGAGCTGTTCGCGTCGTCGCTGGACGCCTCCGCCACGCTGGCGTCGCTGGCGAACCTGTCGGTGTCGGCGCTCGCGGACTGGTGCATCGTGGACATGCTGCACCCGGATGGCCACTTCGAGCGCGTCCAGGTGGTGGCGGCGGATCCCTCGCATGCGCCGCTCGCGGCCACCGTGCAGCGGCTGACGCCGGTGCCCCAGGAGCGGCCCGTCTATCCTCCCGCGGTGGCGCTGGCGACCGGCCGGTCCACCCTGGTGCCGGAGGTCACGGACGCGGAGATGCAGGCCGTGGCGCAGGACGCGCATCACCTGGAGACGATGCGACGGGTGGGCATGCGTTCACTGCTCACCGTGCCGCTCATGGCCCGGGGCCACATCCTGGGCGCGCTGACCTTCCTGGTCACCACCTCCAGCCGCCGGTATCGCGACGAGGACCTGCGGTTCGCCCAGGAGCTGGCGAACGTGGCCGCGCTCGCGGTGGACAACGCGCGGCTGCTCCAGGGCGCGCGCGACGCCATCCGCCTGCGCGACGAGTTCCTCTCCGTCGCGAGCCACGAGCTGAAGACGCCGCTGACGCCGCTGAGCCTGAAGCTCCAGGCGCTGTCGCGCGCGGTGAAGTCGCATCCGGACTCGCCGCTGGCCCCGGTCATCGAGGCGCACGTGGAGACGGGGCACCGCCAGGTCCGCCGGCTCACGGAGCTGATGAACGACCTGCTGGACGTGTCGCGCATCAGCGCAGGCACCTTCCGCCTGCAGCGCGAGGAGGTGGACGTCGCGGAGGTGGTGCGCGAGGTGGCCACGATGTTCGCGCCCAGGTTCGCCCTGGAGCACTGCGAGTTCCAGGTGGAGGCCCCGGGGGCGGTGCGCGGCTGCTTCGACCGGGCACGGCTGGCGCAGGTGTTGGATCACCTGCTGGACAACGCCCTCAAGTACGGCGCCGGGACGCCGGTGTCCGTGCGGCTCGTGGCGGACGGGCCCGTGGCGCGGCTCACGGTGCGCGACGGGGGCATCGGCGTCTCGCCGGAGCAGCGGCCCCGCCTCTTCGAGCGCTACGGCCGCGCGGTGTCCGAGCGCCACTATGGCGGCCTGGGCCTGGGGCTCTACCTCACCCGCACCATCGTGGAGGCCGAGGGCGGGCGCGTGTCCCTGGACAGCAGCCTGGGCGAGGGCGCGACGTTCATGGTGGAGCTGCCGCTCACGCGCCCCTGACAACCGCTACGGCGCGCTCGTGCCGGGCGGCTGGGGCGACGTCTGGAACATGCCCGCGAGGATGCGCTCGGCCGCGTCCGCGAGCAGGTCCCTCGCCATGCGCGTCTCCTCGCCGAAGATGCCGCGCGACGTGTTCGCGTCCAGCACGTGCGTGGCCAGCAGCGCGAACGCCGACGGCTCGTCGAACGTCGCCTCCGAGGAGAGCACGCGCTTGCCGGGCTGTTGATCCTCCTCGTGGAAGCGCCCCTCCCACGTATCGCCCAGGGTGATGGAGAAGTACTGCGCGGCCACGTTGCCGGGCCGCGACATGTGCGACGCGGCCACCACGGCGCGCAGCTGGCCGCGCTCCTCGGCGGTCATCTGGCGTTTCCACGCCTCGACCGAGGCGTGCATGGTGTCGATCTGATCCCTCGCCGCGTCCTCGGCGTTCTTCAGCAGGTCCGGCACCCGGGCGTGGATGAACGCGGAGAGCTCCGCCTGCGTCACCTGGTTCGCGGCCAGCACGCCGTCCACGAGCGCGAGCGACGCGTCGAGCAGGCGGTGCTGCCGCGCCAGGGCTTCTGCCGGAAGGCCCCGGTCCTCCAGGCTCCCGCGCGAGGCGGTGATGAGGCCGCGCAAGGTGGTGAGCCGCGTGCGCGTCTCCTCATCGAGCGCGTCCTTGCTGGCGAGCAGGATGTGGAGCGCGAGCGGCACGTGGGTGATGGACTTGTACTCGTGGTAGCGGCGCGTGCGCGCGGGCGCCTCGAAGCGCTGGCCGCGCATGCGCAGGATGAGCACGTCGTCGATCTGCGCGATGACGGGCCCCAGGCGGGACAGCACGGCCTCACGGCGCGCGGCGTACGCGTCGCGGAACGCCTGGTTGAGCACGCTGATCGGATCCGCGGGCTCCAGCGCCACGGTTCGCGCGACGTCGGAGGGCGGCTCGGGAGGAGGGGAGGGGGAGGAGGGCGCTCCCACGGGGCACTCAGCCATGGCGGGCACCGTAGCGCCCCGCGCGCAGCTGTCATCCACGGCCGCGCTCCGGGTGTCCGGATTCCTTCAACCCGAAAAGCGAAAGGCCGGCCCCGCATCGAAGCGGGACCGGCCTTCCGTCACGGCTCAGCGGTGACGACGGTCAGCCACTCAGTCGACCGGACGCACCTGGACTTCCATCACGGTCTGGTCGGCGTTCGTCGACAGCACCTCGATGATGGTGCCCGTCTTCGGGACCTTCACGCCGCCGTAGGGCTGCGTGGCGTACCAGAACTCGTTCATGTCGTTGAACACCGGCACCGCGGGCTGCGAGGGGTACTCGTTGCGCGGGAAGCCGTTGGGCTTGAGCGACAGCGGGAAGCTGGGCTCCAGGCCGAACGTCGCGTCGTGCGTCTGCACGCGGCCGGACCAGTAGCGGCCGTCGCTGCGCTGCAGGGGCTGCGGGCGCGAGTCCACGGGCAGGATGCGGCCCGAGCCCGGGTGCTGCGACACGTTGTTGTTCGACTGCGACGTGTCCCAGTAGGTGATCAGCAGGCCGGGGTTGTACGAGTAGCGCTCCGCCCAGTCCACCAGGCCATCCGCGCTGAAGCCGTAGTTGTAGGGACCCGTGGCCAGACCCTCGTCGTAGCCGCGGAACTGGCGCCACTCGGCGATGTAGTAGTTGTCGTAGAGGGTGTTGGTGCCGTCCGTCACGAAGAACGTCGACTTGTCCCACCACTTGTGGCCCCACTCGCCGTCGTCACCAAAGAGGTACGTGTTCTTCGCCCACAGCTGCACGAAGTCCACGAGGAAGCCCTTGCCGAACTCCGCCCCGTCCGTCTTGTAGCGGATCTTCAGCGTGACGCTCTTGCCCGCGTGCGCGGACAGGTCGAACTCCAGGGGAACCCAACCGCCGGACGTGCCGGTGATGCCGTTGCCCAGGTTGTTGCCCCACGGGTTCGTGGTGCGGCTCACGGGGCTGGGCAGGTTCACGAACGGACCGCCGTCCACGGAGAGGGCGACGTAGGCGTAGTCCCAGTCCTCCTCGATGTCGAACCAGGTCTGGAATGAGAAGGTGATGGGCTTCTTGTTCGGCAGCTTCACCGTCTTCTCGAGCACGCGGTCCAGGTTGTTGCCCTGGCCGCCCTGCCACATGCCCTGGCCCTCGTAGGGGGTGGTGGTGGGCTGCAGCACGGGCTTGCCGGGCAGCTTCACCACGAGCGCCTGCTTCGCGTTCGCGGACGTGAACTCCGCGGGGCCCAGGTTGTGGTACGAGTACAGGCCCGCGTCCGTGGAGGCGTAGTCCAGCCAGCCCAGCTGCAGCTTGTCCCAGGCGAAGAAGTCACCCGGACGGCTGCCGATGTCCGTGGTGCCGTCGTTCAGGTACGAGCCGGACGACATGACGGTCCAGAAGCCCGTCCCGTTGTCCGCCGCGTTCGTCGTGTCGTAGTGGTCCGGCAGGCCCAGGTCGTGGCCGTACTCGTGCGCGAACACACCCAGTCCGCCGTTCTCCGGCTGGATGGTGTAGTCGCCCACCCACTTGTCGATGCCCGTGCCGAAGCGCGCGCCGCCGTTCTGGTTGTACGTGGGGCCGATGCCATCCGGGCCCGTGCCGTTGCTGTACGCGAACCAGCGGTGGCTCCACACGGCGTTGGGACCCTGCGCGCCGCCGCCGACTTCCTCACCCATGCCGGCGTGGACGATCTGGAAGTGGTCGATGTAGCCGTCCGGCTCGTCGAAGTTGCCGTCGCCGTCGTAGTCGTACCGGTCCCACGTGTCGAACGTGTCCAGGTACGCCTTGATCTCCGCGGGCGTCTTGCCGGCGGCCAGCTGGGTGTTCGTCCACGCCTTGATGGCGTCGCTGATGAGCGGCCACACGGAGTTGGAGCAGCTGGAGCTGCCGCACAGGTTGTTGCCGTAGCGGGCGGCGTTGTACGGCACCTTCACCCACTCGGACACCGTGCCGGACACGGTGTAGCGGCCGGAGGACGCGGCCTTGTAGAAGTTCGCCACCGAGTCCGCGCCCGGAGTGGTGTCGAAGTAGAGCTTCTCGAAGTGCGCCCGGTCGTAATTCGGCTGCCAGATGGTGGTGTTGTCCACCGAGCGGTCAGGGGCCGGAATTTCGTTGTGCAGCGGGCCGGGGATGTTGCCGCCCGGGTTGGTGGCGGGGTTGCCGAACACCGGGTGGATCTGCGTCCCGTACTCCACCAGGATGACGAAGATGCGGTCCGTGCGCTGCAACTCCAACTCCACGAACTTGCCGTTGGCCAGCTTCTGCACCCGGCCCGGCTGACCGCGACCCTCCAGGCGCATCTGCAGCGCCTGCGCCTTCAGCTCCTTCTGCTGCTCACCCAGACGGTGGGGCAGGTCGTCCGTGATGTCCTGGACAACTGCCTGGCGCAGCTTGGTGGACGGCGCGGCGACGTCGGGTTGCGGCTTCTCGTACCACGCGCGCTCCGCGTACGCCGACGGCGCCGCGAGCGTCAGCAGGCCCAAGGCCAGCCAAGATGGGTTTTTCCGCATTGCCACTCCTTCGGGTCAGGTCAGACATCCCGGCAGGGTCCGGGAGTGCCCACTTTCTAGTGGAAGGCTCGACCTTTTGGGAAGACCGGGAGGTTGAATTTTTCCTGCAAGGACGGAGTGGGTCATCCGTCGGCTGGCGGTCGAAGTTTCGAGAATGGGTAGGGGCGGTGGGGGGCCAAAGGACTACGGTTCCGGTCCGTTATGGCGCGTACACGTCCCGTGGATCCCCCGCTGCGGCGGGATGTCCGGCTCTTGGGCCGGCTGTTGGGTGAGGTGTTGGTGGAACAGGAGGGGCAGGCCCTGTTCGACAAGGAGGAGGAGGTCCGCCACCTGGCCATCCAGCGCCGGCGGGGCCCGGTGGCCGGACGACGCGCCGCGGCGGCGGAGCTGGCGGCGGTGTTGCGGCGGCTGCCGTCGGAGCAGGTGGAGCCGGTGCTGCGCGCCTTCGCCGTCTACTTCCAGCTGGTGAATCTGGCGGAGCAGCACCACCGCATCCGCCGCGCGCGGGCCCACGCGAGCCCCACCGCCACCCGGCCCCAGAAGGGGTCGCTGGAGTCCACGCTGCTGGCGCTGAAGGCCGCGGGCGTCAGCGCCGACAAGGTGCGTGAAACGCTGGGGACGCTGAAGGTGACGCTGACGTTCACCGCGCACCCGACCCAGGCGGTGCGCCGCACGCTGCTGGAGAAGCTCTACCGGCTGGCCATGCTGCTGGAGGAGCGCGACCGGTGCACGCTCACCCCGCGCGAGTCCGCCGCGAACCTCACCGCCATGCGCGAGGAGATCACCGCGCTGTGGCAGACGGACGAGCTGCGCCGCGAGCGCCCCACCGTGGGCGACGAGGTGAAGAACGTCCACTGGTACGTGGAGGAGATGCTGTCGGAGCCGGTGGCCCGGCTGCCGGAGGCGCTGGACTGGGCCTTCGAGCGCGCCTACGGCGAGCCCCTGGGCGCGCTGGACACGCCCGTGCGCGTGCACTCGTGGGTGGGCGGCGACATGGACGGCAACCCGCTGGTGACGCCGGAGGTGTTCGCGGACACGCTGCGCGCGCACCGCGCCCGGGGCCTGCGACTGCTCCTGCGCGACGTGGAGCGGCTGGGCGGGATGCTGTCCCAGTCGGAGCGGCACGCTCGCCCCACGCAGGAGCTGGAGCGCTCGCTGGAGGAGGACGCGAAGGCGCTGCCGGACGTGGCGAAGCAGCAGGGCCCGCGCACGCTGGGAGAGCCGTGGCGCCGCAAGCTGCGCTTCATGGAGGAGCGGCTGACGCTGGCGCTGGAGCACGTGCTCGCGCGGCGGCAGGGGCGGGAGTCCACGCTGCCGGCCGGGGCCTACCGTTCACCGGAGGCGCTGGGGGATGACCTGGCGGTGCTGGAGCGGTCGCTCTTCGCGGCGAGAGCGGAGCACGCGGGCCTGCGCGAGGTGCGCCGCATGTCCGAGCGCGTGCGCGCGCTGGGCCTGGGCCTGGGCGAGCTGGAGGTGCGCGCCCCCGCGGAGGACGCGGTGAGCGCGGCGGCGTCCTTCAACGGCGGACCGGCGCCCACCGAGGGCGGCAAGCGGCTGCTGGAGGTGCTGGAGAAGCTGCGCGAGGGCCAGGACGAGGGCGGCGAGTCCGTGTGCCGCACGCTCATCCTCTCCATGGCCTCCACCGCGGACGACGTGCTGGCGGCCTTCCAGTGCCTGAAGCACGCGGGGCTCTGGGACAAGGAGCGGCAGTGCGCCACCGTGGACGTGGTGCCGCTCTTCGAGCAGCTGGGCGCGCTGGACGGCGGGCCGGACGTGCTGCGCCAGCTCTTCGCGCACCCGGAGTACCGCCAGCACCTGAAGGGCCGCGGGGTGCAGGAGGTGATGGTGGGCTACAGCGACTCCGGCAAGGAGGTGGGCCTGCTCGCCGCGAGCGCCGCGCTGTACCGCGCCCAGGTGGCGCTCACGCAGGTGGCGGACGAGAACGACGTGCCCCTGCGCCTGTTCCACGGCCGAGGGGAGACGGTGGCGCGCGGCGGCGGCCCCGCCCAGACGGCCATCCTCGCGCTGCCGCCGGGCACGGTGGCCGGCGCCTACAAGGCCACCGAACAGGGCGAGGCGATGGACCACAAGTACGCGCGCCCGGAGCTCGCCCAGCGCACGCTGGAGCTGGTGGTGGGCGGCGTGCTCCTGCACACGCTGGACGCGCAGCCGCGCCCGTCCCCTGAGGATGAGTCCGCGTTCCGCGCCGCCTTCGACGTGCTGGCGGAGTCCGGCCGCAAGGCGTACCGCGCGCTCGTGTGGGAGGACCCGGGCTTCGTGGAGTTCTTCATGAAGGGCACGCCCGTGGAGGAGATCTCCGCGCTGCCCATCGGCTCGCGCCCCAGCAAGCGCAAGGCGGGCGGGCTGGACACGCTGCGCGCCATCCCGTGGAGCTTCGCGTGGACGCAGACGCGCGCCATCCTCCCGGCCTGGTACGGCGTGGGCAGCGCGCTGGAGGAGTCCGCGGCCACGCCGGAGGGCGCGGCGCTCCTGCAGCGCATGTACAAGGAATGGCCCTTCTTCCGCGCGGTCATCGACAACGTGACCATGGTGCTGGCCAAGACGGACATGGCCATCGCGGCGCGGTACGCGAAGCTGGCCCCCGCGTCCACGCGGCCCCTGTGGCTGCGCATCCAGCAGGAGCACTCCCGCACGCGCCGCGCGGTGAAGGCGCTCACGGGGGAGGCGAAGCTGTTGGACAACAACCCGCAGCTGCAGCGGAGCATCGCGCTGCGCAACCCCTACGTGGACCCCATGTCCTTCCTCCAGGTGGAGCTGCTCAAGCGCAAGCGGGACGGGGACGCGGAGTGCGACCGGCCGCTCCTCCTGGCGCTCAACGGCATCGCTGCGGGCATGCGGAACACCGGTTAGAGAAGAGATCATGGCCCAGGAGACGTTCGTCGTGGAGGAGATCAACCCCAAGCACGGCTTCGCGCGCGTGCGCCCGGAAGAGGGCACGGGGTTGCTGCACACCGCCCTCTATCCGGATCCGGAGTTCACCGATGCGCCGCCCTTCCAGCTGCGCAAGGGGGACCGGGTGACGGGCCTTCGCCGGGGACAGACGGTGTCGGAGGTGGCCTGGCTCACGCGCGTGGAGCCTCCGTGGGAGGAGGTGGAGCGCGTGGCGGAGCTGCTCGCGCTCCTGGAGCGCTGGGAGATCCGCGTCCCCCACGAGGCCCGCGTCCTGGCCGAGCACGCCTGGCGCGACAGCAAGGACAACCCGCTGCGCGACGAGCTCCAGGCGCAGCTGCCCACCTTCTTCGACCTGGAGGGCGCCCACCCCTTCGAGGACCCGACGCTGTTGGAGCGCCTGTCCGCCGCCATGCAGCCGTACCTGCCGGGGTTCGCCATCCAACCGGTGCAGGGCCAGCCCGCGGTGCGCGTGGAGCCCGGGGCCGTGGAGGTCCAGGCGGGAGTGGGCAGCTGGGACGTGCCCCAGCCCACCTTCGCCCCGATGATCGCGGAGGTGAACGCGCGGCTCGCCGCCGCCGGAGCCCCCGTGCGCTGGGTGCCCACGCGCGAGGACTGGATGCTCGCGCCGCCCGCGCTGGCCGCGCTCCTCCAGAAGCACGGCCTGCTCGAAGCCACCGCGCCCCCCGCCTGAGGGCAGGGGCCTCCCGCCGCGCTGTGTCACAGCGCGGTGTGAGGTCAAAGCATTGTCTGGTACAGGGCGGGGACCCTCATGCGTCTCCGTCTCCTTGCGTCCTTCTTCCTGGGTCTCCTCGTCCTCGCCGGGTCCGGCTGTGAGCCTGCCCCCGAGCGGCGGCTGAATGAGGCCGAGCTTCCACCGCCCTCCGGGCTTCGCGTCACCATCGACGGGCACGAACCGGAGACGAACCGGCTGTTCGGCACGGTGGCGAGCGACGCCGGCATGTCACGGGTGGAGGTGTACGAGGACGGGCGCTTCCTGGGCCATGCCGACATCGACAGTGGCCGCTGGAGCCTGCCCTGGTGGCCCGGCCGGCGCGCGCTGGGGCTGGAGGTGGTGGCGCGCGACAGGCAGGGCGCCGAGGCGAGGGCCCGCGTCGACTTCCAGCACCTGACGTTCGACGCGCGGCCCGGGCTCTATCAGCCGGAGACGCTGCTGGCGTTGCCTACGACCCAGGGGTTGCGGACGTACTTCACGCGGGACGGCTCCACGCCCACGCCCGAGTCGTCGCGCTACACCGCTCCCATCGCGCTGCTGGCGCGCTCCACGCCTCCGGTGCGGTGGTCGTTCATCCCCACGACGAAGCCGGATGCCGAGGAGGTCTTGCGGTGGGTCGCGCCGCTGGAGGAGCCGCCGCAGGTCGCGGTGGTGCGCTACCGGCAGTTCGCGGGCGCGGAGCCGGTGGGTCCGGTCCGCACGCGCACGTTCGTCATTGGCCGGGAGCCGTACTCGCTGCCGGTGCTGTCGCTGGTCACCGACGCGGCGAACTTCTTCGACCCGGTGACGGGCATCTACGTCCCGGGCCTCGCCGCCGAGGCCCGGCCCGAGGATCCGTTCGCGGCCAACTACATGCAGAACGGCAAGGAGTGGGAGCGCCCCGTCCACGTGGAGTGGTTCGAGACCTCCGGCCAGCGCGTGTTCGACCAGGACGCGGGCGTGCGCATCCACGGCACGGGCAGCGCGGTGATGCCGCAGAAGAGCCTGCGGCTGTACGCGAAGGAGGACTACGGCCCGAAGACGTTCGCGGGGCCGGTGTTCCCCGGCTCCCCGGTGACGGAGTTCACCCGAATGATCGTGCGCACGTCCGGACAGGACCAGGGCGTCACCAAGCTGCGTGACTGCGTGCTGCAGGGCCTGCTGGCCGAGACGCGGCTCGCGCTCCAGGACTGCCGCCCCACGCTCGTGTTCCTCAACGGCGAGTACTGGGGCCTGCACGAGCTGCGCGAGCGCCTGGACGAGTACTACCTGGCGTCGCACTACGGCGTGGACCGCAAGAAGGCCGTCATCCTGGAGGGCTCCGGGATTTTGGACGTGGGAGAGGACGGGGACGAGCAGCCCTATCAGGAGCTCATCGACTACGTGGCGACGCACGACCTGTCGGTGCCGGAGCATTACTCCTGGGTGCGCGCGCGGATGGACGTGGAGGACTTCATCGAATACCAGGTCGCGCAGCTCTACCTGAGCAACACGGACTGGCCGGAGAACAACGTGAAGTTCTGGCGGCTGCGCACGAAGAAGCTCGAGCCGGACGCGCCCCTGGGACACGACGGCCGTTGGCGCTGGCTCGTGTACGACCTGGACTTCGCCCTGGCCGCCGGTCCGGAGCAGGACAGCCTGGGGCGCGTGCTGGACGCGCAGTCGGAGGTGGGGGCCTGGTCCACGCTGCTCTTGAGGGGGCTGCTCCAGTCGCCGGAGTTCAAGGCCCGCTTCGTCGAGCGCTTCCTCTGGCACACCGAGCACACCTTCGCCGCGGAGCGGGTGACGGCGGCCCTGGACGCGGCGGCGGAGGCGCTCGCGCTGGAGATGCCTGAGCAGGTGGCGCGCTGGAGCCAGCCGACCTCCGTGGAGGCCTGGCGCGCGAACCTCGAGTCCTTCCGGGAGACGCTGCGTCAGCGGCCGGCGTTCATGCGCCAGCTGCTGGAGCAGCACCTGGGGCCTCAGTAGCCGTAGGAACCGCTGCGCACGTCCACCAGGCGGCCGTCACGGAAGATGGCCACCTGAATCAGCCGGTGGGGCCCGAAGTTGTAGGTCCACTCCTCCACGGTCGTGGAGGTGGTGATCTCCGTGGAGGCCTCTCCGTAGCGCGTCTCGCCCCGCGCCCCTTCCTTGACCTTGTGGGTCACGTACTCCGTCCTGCTCAGCTTCGTCACGGGCTGCCCACACTTGGCCAGCGCATCCACCTGCGAAGCTCCTTCCGACACGATCTTGTTGTCACAGCGCAACGCGGACGCGTGGACGAGGGAGGGCAGGGCGAGGCAGGCGATGACGAGAGCGGCGGATGGGGTGCGCATGGGAGCCTCAGTAGCCATAGCCGCCGCTGCGCACGTCCACCAGCAGGCCGTCGCGGAAGATGGCCACCTGCAAGAGCCGGTTGGGCCCGAAGTTGTAGGTCCACTCCTCCACGGTGCTGGAGGTCGAGTACTCCGTGGAGGAATCCCCGCGGCGCGACCCGTCCCGCCTGCCATCCCGGGACTTGGTGGTCACGCGCTCGCGCTTGGTCTCGGTGGACACGGGCTGGCCGCACTTGGCCACCGCGTCCGCCTGCGAGGCCCCTTCCGACACGAGCTTGTTGCCACACCGCAGCGATGCCGCGTGGGCAAGGGAGGGCAGGGCGAGGCAGGCGACGAAGGCGAGGGCGGCGGGAAGGGTGCGCATGGGGAGAAAACTCCGGGAGTTGGGGAAGACGGGAACACCGCCTGGACGCAACGCCCGCGAACCTATTCAAACCCCCCGTGCGCTTTCCAGCCGGGCAGGCGCTACAGGCCGCCCTTCGCCTTGAGGGTCCGCGCCACCTCGTCCGCCATGACCCGGTGGCCTTCCACGGACGGGTGGATGCCGTCCACCTCCAGCCCGTCGATGAAGAGGTCCACGTTGCCCGGCTGCCGCGTCACGGCCTCCAGGTCGATGACCTGCGCGCGCGTCAGGGAGCGCAGCCACGCGTTGAACTCCTGGCGCTGGGCCTTCATCAGCGCGAAGTCCCCGCCGTCCGCGCCCATCTTCTCCTTGGGCAGGAGCGTGCTCACCCACAGCTTGCACATGGGCTGGAGCTGATCCAGCAGCTGCGTCATGCGCTGCTGCAGCTTCGGCACCGTCATGCCCTCCGCGGCCAGGTCGTTGACGCCCAGCAGGACGATGCAGTCGGTGACGCCCTGCAGGGAGAGCACCTCCTGCGGCAGCTGGAGGTTCGCGTCCCAGAAGCCCTGCCCGGACGCGCCCGAGTTCACCACCGGCACCCCGAGCTGCTTCTCCACCCGGGACGGCCACGCGTTGCGCGTGTCGTTCGACGTGCCCGTGTAGCCCTCCGTGATGCTGTCCCCAATGGCGACGAAGGCCCGGCCCGGCGCGCCTTCCACGTCCACCGTCGCCACGCCCGTGGCGTACTCCCAGGCCTGGCCGCCCAGCGCGCCCTGTGCCGTCGCATAGGCGCCGGCCCTCATCCAGCTGTCCGGGAACGCCTGGATGCGGCTCTTGCCCAGCGCGCCCTTCACCTCGAAGGAGATGGCCACCTCGTCGCGGAAGCCCACCGGGAACGCGATCGGATCCGACGTCACCAGCGTGCGCGTGCCCGTGGTGAAGCCCGCGTTGCCGCCGAAGGTGAGCGCCACCGGCGCGGAGTCCAGCGCGCCATTGGCGCCGGCCTTCGCCACCGTGGCCCGCTGAAGCGTCAGGCTGCCGTCGCCGGAGCGGAAGGTGACGCGCACGCGGCTGCCCGCACGCCCCATGGGCACCTTGATCCGGTACGTGGTGACGCTCCCCACGGAGACGGATTCGCGCAGCGACTGATGGAAGGCGGGCTGGAAACTCGCGGGCAGGGGCGCCACGGGCGGCGTGGCCTGCACCCGGTGGCCGTCATGCAGCGTCAGCGTGGGCGCGGCCTCCACGGACTCCGTGGCCGCGGGCGCGGTGACCTCCGCGTCCGTACGACCCGGCTCGTAGACATCCTCCGGAGCGCGGCCGTCGTCCATGCCGCCGCACCCCACCAGCACGCCCAGGGCCCCGAAGTACCCCCAGCGCAGCGCCTTCCTCAGACCCATGCCCACGACCTCCCGGCGCAAGACAATGTGCACGATGTTCCCGCGTGGCGACCCGGGGATTCATGCCGCGCGCCAGGCGCGGCAGGCCGTGAACATCCCCAGGCCGGGCACGGACGGCGCACGACTTGCCCCTCGAGGTGGCGGGCCGGGCCCCTGGAGGACCCGCGCGTTCGCCACCCCGGGCAGGGACGCTTCCTTCCGTGGGCAATCCGTTGCCTACGGGACGCAGGCCCCCACGTCGCTGTTGTTGTTGTTGATGGCCCGGCAGGTCGCCCCGTTCGCGCACCCCGGTGAGCCCGCGGGCAGGCGGCACAGCGCCCGGCACGTGCCGCTGCCGCCGGTCATCACGCAGGTGCTGCCCCGTGAACACTGGTTGCTGAACTCGCACGCGGTGCCTTCCCCAAGCGACCCCTGACCCGCGCACACCGCGCCGTTGGCGGCGGGGTAGCAGGCCAGCGGGCTCTCGCAGTCCTGCGCGAACGGATCGCACCGCGCGGACGCGGGGCCGCACACCAGCGGCAGCTCGCTCGTGCCGGACAGCCGCAGCACGGTGTTGCACTCGCCGGAGCCGCAGTCGGACGGGGCGTGGCACAGCTTGCGGCAGAAGAAGGCCAGGCCGCCGTCGTCCTGCGACTCGTCCTTGCAGTACAGGCCCGAAGCGCACGTGTCATACGTCTGGCCCGGAGGCGACTCGGCCAGCGTGCAGGCCGCTCCTTCCGTGGCGGTGCCCGCGGCGACGCACTGGCGCGCGGTGGTGCCGCCGTCGGTTCCCACGTAGGTGCACCGCTGCCCGGACGGACAGTCCTGGCGCACCACGTCGCACGCGGCCGCGAAGCACTGGCTGCCCGTGCCGCCATCCGCCAGGTCCGTGTACAGACAGCTCTGGCCCGCGGCGCAGCCCTCCTGCTTCGCCACGTTGCACGCGAAGTCGGAGCTTCCGCCGCCGCCATCACCAGGGTCGACAGTCCCGGAATCTCCGGCGTCGGTCCCGGAATCCAGGGTCGTCCCCCCATCCGTTGGCGGGCGGACAGTCTCGCCGTCATCGCAGCCCGCCACCCACAGCCCCAGCATCAAGGCTCCACCCAACAACACGAGACGTGCACTCATCCGGAAACTCCTGGCGTCGAAGTAGCCAGGGACTTACACGAGCCATTCCGTTGTCCGGGGGCCCTTGAACCGGGCCTGGAAACCAGCCGACACTTCCGGTCCGAGAACCGAGGGGGTCAGGGTGCGCATGAACACGAAGTTGGATGGTCCGGTGGAACCAGACCCGTACATGAACCGCCGCGCCGAGGAACGCGTGGCGGCGCGGTTCGAAGTGCGCTTCGAGCAGATGGAGGACGCGGCGCGTGCGCTGCGGGCCTACTCCCTGAATGTGTCCGCCGGCGGCCTGTGCCTGCGCACGCGCAAGTCCTACGACGTGGGCGCGCAGGTGCGGCTGGCCATGGTCATCGACGGGGAGGAGTTCCACCTCACCGGCGTCGTGGCCTGGGTGCGCGACGAGGCGGAGGCCATCGGCGTGCGCTTCATCGACGTGAGCGAAGAGGACCACGAGCGCCTGCGCCGCGTCATCGCGAGCTTCAAGCGCTGAAGCTGCATTCGCCGCGGGAGGCGCCCGGCCAGGATGCCGGGCCCTCGCGGCACCCCCGCTACTTCTGGGGCTCGTACTCCGAGTGGCGGAACACCCCGGAGTCACCTTCCACGTAGCCGCACGCCCGGTAGAAGGCGCGCGTCTCCTCGGTGACGTTGATGGGGGCGATGAGCTGCAGCTGCTTCACGCTCAGCACCTTGCCCCGCTGCGCCACCTGCGCGAGCAGCGCGCGGCCCACGCCCCGGCGGCGCCAGCCCTCGGACACCACCAGCTCGTCCACGGTGGCCACGCGCCCGCGCAGCCGCAGCTGCGGCCGGTGGGAGAAGGACACCATGCCCACCGCGCGGTCCTGGGGGTCTCCCGCGACGAAGATTTCAATCTCTGGATGGCTGATGACCCAGTGCACCGTCTGCTGATCGGTGCCCTGGGGGTAGCCCAGCTCGCGCAGCAGCTGGGCCATGACCTCGGCGTCGCCACGGCGCGCGCGGCGGATCCGGAAGGCGTTGGCGTCTGGGGCAGGGGTCATGGTGCGGACGATGGGCTGGGACACGGAAGTTGGGATTCTAACGACTGGGCCGCCGGCCTCCAAAGAGGAACGGCGGCCCGGATGTCTTTCTGCGGTGTGGGTGGAACCTGGGCCGGCCTACGGCTGCTCGCGGCAGAGCGAGCGCAGGGCGGTGGTGATGTCGTTCTGCTGCGGCACGGACGCCATCTCCAGCGCGTCCGCCAGGCCGATGCCCGGGACGAACTTGCCGGCGACCAGCCGGGGCGGCGCGAGCAGCGAGTAGAACAGCTCCTCCACGGTGCGCCGGACCAGGTGCTCGCCGAAGTTGGTGACCTCCGTGTCCTCGTTGACGAAGAGCACGCGGCCCGTCTTCTGGACGGAGGCCTTGATCATCTCCCAGTCGTACGGCCAGAGCGAGCGCAGGTCGATGACCTCCACGCTCAGGCCTTCCTCCGCCAGCTGGGCGGCGGCCTTGATGCACAGGGGCATGGTGCGGCCGTAGCTGATGACCGTGGCCTGGGTGCCCTCGCGCACGAGCTTGCCCTTGCCAATGGGGATGGCGAACGCCTCCACCAGGGGCCACTGGGGCTTCCACTGCGAGCGGTCACCCAGGGGCGCGTCGATCATCTTCGACAGCGCGCGGTCGTCCTCGGGCTCGCCCGGGATGCGCTCCTCGCCCTTCACGCGCAGGAGCGCCTTGGGCTCCAGGAACATGACCGGGTTGGGGTCCTGGCACGCGGAGATGAGCAGGCCGTACGCGTCCAGGGGCGTGGAGGGCATGACGACCTTCCAGCCGGGGATGTGCGTCATCGTCGCGTCGAAGGAATGCGAGTGGTACAGCGACCCGCGGATGCCGCTGCCCACGGGCGTGCGCACCACCATGGGCACCGCCCAGTCACCGTTCGTGGACCAGTGCGTGTTGCCCGCCAGCTTGAGCAGGTCGATGGTGTTGTAGATGTAGTCGCAGAACTGGATCTCCGCGACCGGGCGGTGGCCCGCCATCGCCAGGCCCATGGCCGCGCCGATGATGCCGCGCTCGTCCAGGGGGCTGTTCCACGCCGTCTTCAGGCCCTGCGTGCAGGTGAAGACGCCGCCCAGCGGGGCGCCCACGTCCTCGCCGAAGATGTCGGTGACGCCCAGGTTCTCTTCCGCGTAGTGCAGGGCCATGCGGATGGCCTGTGCCATGTTCGCCATGGTTATTTCTTCTCCGCGTAGATGTGTTCCCAGATGGAGTCGCCAGAGGGCTGCGGCTCGTCACGCACGGTGCGCGCCGCGGCGGCCAGCTCCTCCGAGTACCGGTTGCGCGCCTCGTCCATCTGCTCGCGGCTGAGGACGCCTTCCTGCTCCAGCCGCGCCTCGAACAGGCGCAGGCAGTCCTGCTCCTCGTTCACGAAGTTGGCGCCGGACGCGGACGAGTGCCCGTACAGGCGCGACACGCGCGCTTCGATGAAGAACGGCTTGCGCTCCTTGCGCACGTACTCCATCGCGGCCTGGAGCTCCTGGTAGGACTCCACCGGATCATTGCCGTTGATGGTCTTCGCCTGGATGTTGAAGGCGCGCGCGCGGTCGCTGATGTTCGTCTCGCCGTGCTGGCCGTCCGAAGTGGTGCTGATGCCCCACTTGTTGTTGGTGACGATGATCAGGATGGGCAGCGGGTTGGCCGGACGGCTGCTCCAGATGAGGCAGCTGGCGAAATCGCCCTCGGCCGTGCCCGCGTCGCCGCCGGTGACGATGGTGATGCCGTCGCCGCCGTGGCGCTTCTGGGCCATGGCCGTGCCCGGCGCGATGGCGTACTGCACCTCGATGGGGGAGGTGACGGGCGCGATGTTCTTCGAGCGCCGGCTGAAGTGGCCCGCGAAGTTGCGGCCGCCGGAGTAGGGGTCCGTGGCCGTGTTCTTCATCTGCCGCAGCGCCCCGATGGGCTCCTCGCCCATGGCGAGCAGCGTCGCGGACTGGCGGTAGTGCGCGTGCAGGTAGTCGTAGGCCGGGCCCTCGCCGACCTTCATCAGCAGACCCAAGGGGACGTTGAACGCCTCCTCACCGGGACCGCCGATCCAGAAGTAGCCGTGACCCTGCTTGTACATCTGGATCAGGCGCTCCTCCAGGACGCGCGCCTTCACCATCAGGTCATGGATGCGGATGAGCTGCTCTCGGGGCAGGGAGAGCGGCGCGGAGTTTTCTTTGATCAACCGGGGCCGTGACACGGGCGGAGGACCTCGAAGGGAAAGAAAGGGACGCCCCTATACTCCGAACGCGGCCTCCCGACTCAAGGACCCTGATGTCACGGGTGTTCTCCATCACCTTTCGGCCCCCCGGTGGCGCGACGCGGCAATGAGCGGAACTCATCCATGCCCCCGTGACGTGCTGCTTCCCAGGCGCGCATGGACGCTCCCGGTCCGGGCTGATCGCACGGCCGTTGGGGGGCCAGGTGAGGGGGCGGCCGCGAGGAATAGCCCGACAGGTGGACTCCTCGCGTCAATCAGGAAGTGAGATAGAGTCCGCCCCGCTCCGACCGCGTTCTCCGACGCGGGCTCCCCCAGGTGTGCCTTTGTCCCGTACGAACACGCGCCTCGACCCCACCCCTGAATCTCCTGATGCGTCCGATGCGGCGCACGGCACCCCGCCTCCTCCACCGGAGTACACGGGAACCCATTCCCGGGAGCTCACCGCCCTGCGCGGAGAGAACACGGCCACCCGGCTGACCGGCGCGCTGGGGCTGCCGGCCGCGGAGCCCACGAGCACGGTCATCGCGCCCATGGAGGCCGGAGAGCTGCCCAACGTGGCGGCCATCCGCGGGCTGCGGTTGGATCAGCTGCTGCTGCTGACCACGGGCGCGCTGGTCATCGTGATTGTCGGCCTGCTGGCCGCGCTGTCCGCGAAGACGACGGAGGCGCAGCTCACCGCGACGTCGGACCGCTTCACGCAGCGGCTCCAGTCCCAGGCGCGCGAGCTGGGCCAGACGGTGAGCCACACGCTGGCGCTCACCTCCGCCACCAGCCTGCGTGACAACAACTACGCGTTCCTCACGGAAGTGGCGCGCTCCATCATCGCGGACAACCACAACATCCTGCGCGTGCAGATGTTCGACGCGGACGGGCAGCTCGTCGCGGACAGCGACCCGGCCGCCAAGCTGGGCGAATCCTCCGGAGGCCGCACCGCGGAGCGCCGCTGGGCCAGCGCCTTCTTCCAGGGCCAGCCCGTCTTCGAGTTCCAGGAGCCGCTCGACTACGGCTCGCAGTCCGGCAAGGGCGTGGTGGTCATCAGCTACTCGCTGGAGGACCTGCAGAAGCAGCTGCACGAGCTGGAGGAGAACAACCGCGCCTCCGTGCGCGCCAACACGCTGCGCATCGTGGGGCTGGGCCTGGGCTTCGTGGTGCTGGCCGGCGTGCTGGCCGCGTTCCAGAGCCGCCGCATCACCAAGCCGCTGGGCGTGCTCACCCACCGCGTGATGCAGCTGGCCGCCGGTGACCTGGGCGCCCGCGCGGGCACGGCGCCGGGCGCGGGCCGCGAGGTGACGACGCTGGGCGTGGTGTTCAACCACATGGCGGAGCGCATCAAGGTCCTGCTGGAGGACGTGCGCGCCAAGGCGCAGCTGGAGCGCGAGGTGTCGCTCGCGCGCACGGTGCAGGAGACGCTGCTGCCGGGCCGCGAGGCCGTGACGGTGGGCCCGCTGCGGCTCGCTGGACTGGTGGTGCCCGCGGACGCGTGCGGCGGCGACTGGTGGTTCCGCGCCGCGCTGGACGACCGGCGCGTGGTGATTGGCATCGGAGACGTGACGGGCCACGGTCTGTCCACGTCGCTGGTCGCCACCAGCGCCACCAGCGGCTTCGCCTCCGCCATGACGCTGCGCGAGCCGTCGCAGGTGCACGCGCAGATGCTGATCACCGCGCTCAACGTGACGCTGGCCAACGTGGGCCGCGGCGAGCACCAGATGTCCAGCGCGCTCGCGGTCATCGACGTGTACAGCGGCAGCATCGACTACGCGGCGGGCGCCCACCCGGCGGCGGCCATCTACAACCGGAACACGCGGCAGATGGCATCGCTGCCGGCGCGCGGTCCGCTGCTGGGCGCGAACGTCGCGTCGCAGTTCACGTCGCGCCAGGCGCAGCTGAGCCCCGGCGACATCATCGTCTGGTACACGGACGGCCTCACCGAGGCGCGCGACGGCGCCAACCGGCTCTACGGCACGCAGCGCCTGGCCGCCGCGCTCCAGGCCCACGCCCACCTCCCCGCCGATGCTCTTCGCGACGCGCTCCTCGCGGACGTGCGCGCGTACAGCGCCGGCCAGCCCCAGCGCGATGACATCACCGTCATCGTCGCCGAATTCAGCCCCGCACCCTCGCCGTGATGAACCGCATGCGCCCATTCAACCGTTCCCCGCGCCGCGTCTGCACCGCGCTCGCCCTGCTGGCCACCCTGGCCGGCCCGCCGGCGGCGCTCGCCCAGTTCCGCCCGCCGCCCGCCACCGAGGCGCAGCGCATGACGGAGCAGGGTGAGCAGGTCCTGGTGTCCGCCAACGCCGCCCTCGCCAAGGGCGACAAGAAGGAGGCGGAGGAGAAGTTCAAGAAGGCGCTCCAGCTCTTCGAGCAGGCGCTCGCGCAGGAGCCGCAGTCCGTGTTCGCCGCCGCGGGCCTGGGCAGCGCCGCCAACGCGCTCCAGGACTTCCAGCGCACGGCGGCGCGCCTTCAGCCGGTGTTCGCGCAGAACCCTCAGGACCTGTCGCTCGCGTATCCGCTGGGCACCGCGTACTTCAAGCTGCGCCGCTTCCAGGAGGCGGTGCCGGTGCTGGAGCAGGTGGCCGCCGCGGATCAGCCGGACCACCTCATCGTCCACTACTACCTGGCCAGCTACTACCTGTACGTCCAGGACGGGAACCGGGCCGTGACGCGGCTGCAGCGCTACCTGGTGCTGCGTCCGGAGAAGCTCGCGGGCAACGACTTCCAGATCCACGAACTCCTGGGCAAGGCGCACCTCATCCGCCGGGACGCCGCCGCCGCGCGCGCCTCGTTCGAGAAGGCGCAGGCCGGCCGTGCCGAGTCCGCGACGGCGCAGATCGGCCTCGCGGCCGTGCTGGAGATGGAAGGCAAGGTGCCTGAGTCCCGCGCGCTCCTGGAGCGGCTGGTGACGAAGTACCCGCAGGTGGCGGAGCCGAAGGAGCGCCTCGCGCGCCTGTACCTCGCCGCGGGTGACGTGCCGCGCGCGGACCTGCAGGCCACCGCCCTGATGAAGCTGGGCTCCACGCCCGCCGCGCACCTCTTGCTGGGTGACGTGCGGCTCGCGCAGAAGCAGCCCGCGCAGGCGGAGGCGGAGTTCCGCAAGGTGCTGGAGCTGCAGCCGGGCCTGCTGATGGGGCAGATCGCCGTGGGCAAGGCGCTCCAGGCGCAGGCGCGCCATGAAGAGGCCATCCAGTTCCTGGAGTCCGCCGTGAAGTCGGGCGGCGGCAGCCTGGAGCTGTGGGCGACGCTGGGCTCCGTCAACCGCCGCGCCGGCCGCTACCAGCGCGCGGTGGAGGTGCACCGGCGCGTGGTGGAGATGGCCCCGCGTCAGGCGCTGGGCCACATGCTGCTGGGCGCGGATCACTTCGCCACCGGTCAGTGGGATCAGGCCATCGAGGACTACGGCAGCGCGCTCCAGGTCGAACCCGGCCACCCCGGCGCGAAGCAGTGGCTGGCCCGCGCCCTGGCCCACCGCGCGCGCGACCGCGCCGGTACCCAGCGCCTGGAAGACGCCGTGCGCGACCTGCGCCGCGCGTATGACCTGGACCGCTCCGTGCCCATGGCCCGCCGGCTGGGCGCGGCGCTCCTGGACAACCGCCAGTTCGCGGAGGCCCGCAAGGTGCTGGAGGGCGCGGTGACGCTGCCGGGCGTGACCTGGCGTGAGCACCTGCTCTTGGGCTACGCCCGGCTGGGTGGTGGCGACGCGCAGGCCGCGCTCGCCGCGTTCAACCAGTCCAGTGAGGCCACGCAGGAGCCGGATCAGCGCGCGGAAGTGTCCGCGGGCGCCGCGCTCGCGGAGGTGGAGCTGGGCCAGGTGGACGCCGCCGTGCAGCGGCTGACGGACGCGGGGCCCTCCAAGACGGCCGCGAAGGTGGCGGAGGCGAACCTGCCTCGCGTGCTGGTGCGCCGGGCCCTGGCGAAGCTGGAGACGGGCGACGCGGCCGCGGCGAACCGGGACCTGGACGCGGTGGACCGCCTGGGCACCGGCAAGCGCGCGGACCTGGCGAAGCTGGCCGCCTTCGCCCGGGCGCTCACGCGCGCGGAGGAAGGGCGGTTCGCGGAGGCCACCGCGGGCCTCAAGCGCTCCCTCACGCCCACGCCGGAGTGGGCGTGGCCCAACACGCGCACGCTCGCGGACGCGTGGGTGCTCTACCGCCAGGGCAAGGTCGCGCCCTCGCGCAAGCTGCTCACCGCCGCCCAGAAGAAGCCCATGCCCGGGCAGCCCAAGTGGATGGGCAACCTCACCGGCGCGCTGCTGCGGCGTGAGGCGGCGCTCGCGTACGCCTCCGGCAACATGAAGGCGTCGGAGAAGGCGCTGAAGGCCGCGCTCGCCGCGACGCCGGACGACGCGCTGGTGCAGCACAACCTGGCGTGCGTGGACTGGCGCCAGGGCGCGAGCGCCTCGGCGCTCGCGACGTGGAAGCGCCTGGAGACCGCCGTGCCCCTCGCGTCGCTCAACCTGGGCATCGACGCGCAGGAGCGCCGGCATGAACCCGCCGAGGCCGTGGACGCCTGGCGCCGCTACCTGGCCTCTGGCTCGGCCCCCCGCGCCGCCCAGGTGCGGGAATGGAAGGACCGCTTGCAGGGCCTCTATGGACTGGGTGACGCGCAGGGCGTCACGCCGGCCAATGGGCTCGCGGAGGAGACGCCGTGAAGACGCCATCCCTTGTCGCGCGGGGGAGCCTCCTGCTCGCCGCCGTGCTGTTCGCCGTTTCCGTTGCCAGCCCCGCTTCCGCCGCGCCGAAGAAGGCCACGCTGGGCGTGTTCCTCGCCACCACGCTGTCGGACGGCCAGGAGCGCTTCCAGTACGCGGAGGCGCTCGCCCAGAAGCTGGAGGCCAGCCTGGGCCGCCCCGTCGGCGCCAAGAGCTTCGGCCGCTACGAGGACTTCTCCAAGGCGGTGGGGGAGGGGCAGATCGACTTCGCCGTGGTGGACGGCTGGGCCGCGGTGCAGCTGGGCTCCAAGGCGCAGCCCGTGGCGTACGCGCCGCGCGCCGGTGAGACGCAGCAGCGCTGGGCCATCATCTCCCTCCAGAAGGGCACCGTGAAGGACCTCGCCGGCAAGCGCATGGCGCTGGTGAAGGGCGCGGGCTCTGCGGACCCCAAGTTCGTCTCCCACGTCGTGCTGGGCGGTGACCTGGATGCCCAGAAGCACTTCAAGCTGGTGCCGGTGCCCAACGTGGAGTCGGCGGTGAAGATGCTGGAGGCCAAGGGCGCGGAGGCCGCGCTCGTGCCGGTGACGCACGTGCCCAGGGACATGCGGGTGCTCTTCAGGAGCAGCCGGGTGCCGGGCGCCGTGCTGGTGGACCTGAAGGGCGGGGCAGACGCGTTGTCCCAGTCCCTGTCCTCCGTGGGTGCGGTCGCCCCGTTCGACGCCTTCGCCCGCATCCAGGGCCGCGAGTTCGAGGACTTCCGCAAACTCGTCACCCAGGGCCCCCCGCGCCGCCAGCCCGTCCTCGCGGACGCCCCCGACCTGCGGGTGGAGACGCCCGTGCTCGTCCAATCCGAGTCGCTGGGTCCTGCTCTGCCGCCGTTCGCGGACGACCTGGCCGTCTCCGCCGAACAGCCGGATGACTGATTGCGGCGTGAGTTGATCCGCGCACGGCGCCCCCGCCACCGTGCGCGTGTTTCACCGGGATCGACAGCCATGACTTGGCCTAAGGCGAGTTATTGCGGTAATTTGAGAAGTCGAGCGGAACGCCATCGTTCAGGGGTGGAAACTCGTCCCTGAGAACAATTGCCAGTCACATCGGCTCTGGTTCCTGGCGCAACGACCGCGGACATTCCTGCTTCCCCCTCGTGGAATTGAGAACGATGGACTCGACTGAGTACGGTGGATCGCGCACCAATGCGGTGAAGGGGTTTGCCGGTCGGCTGGGCGCGCGCGCGTGCCTCACCCTGGTGGTCTGCGCGCTGTCCCTTTTCGCGGTGGAGACGGCCCAGGCCCAGGAGGCCCAGGAGCCCGCTCCCAAGACGCGGACCAAGGCCTCCCGCAAGCGCGCGGCCGCCACGCCGGGCGCCAAGCCCGCCACGCCGGGCGCCAAGGCCACCCCGGGGGCGAAGCCTCCGCGCACGGCGAAGACGCGCCGGGGCGCGAAGACGCCGCCCCCGCCGGTGGACGTGGAGCCCGTTCCCGGGGACGAGCCCGTCTCGCCGCAGGAGCCGGCGCTCGCCACCGAGCCGCAGCCCGCGCCTTCCGCCCCCATGGTCGGCCCGGGTCCGTCCGTGTCGGATCCGCTGCCCGTGGCCTCGCCCGCCTCGCCGTCGCCGTATGACGGGCCGCTGATGTCGGACATCCCGTCCAACCCGCCGCCCGCGCCCGCGCTGGGGACCGGCGCGATGCTGCCGTCGTCGCAGCCGCGCATGGCGGACAACGTCCCGGACCGCGCGCCCTTCACGGAGCCCACCCCCGACCGCGCGCTGCCGCCGCCCTCCAGCCTCTCCGGCCTGGACGGCCCGGACCTGGGCGGTGGCGACGACCTGGAGCAGAACATCAACCTGGCGCTGAGCGAGGCCGTCGTCACCACGGCGTCCAAGCGCAGCCAGCGCATCTCCGACGTGCCCCTCACGGTGTCCTGGATTCCCGCGGAGGAGCTGGAAGGCACCGGCCAGTTCTCGCTCTGCGAGGCCATCCAGTACTTCCCCGGCATGGAGTGCCGCCGGGGCTCCATGCGCAAGGCGGCGGTGAGCGCGCGCGGCCTGGGCTCCAACTACCTGTCCAACCGCCTCCTGCTCCTCAAGGACGGCCGTCCGCTGACGGACCCGTGGACGGGCCAGTTCTACGCGGATGAGACGACGCCGCTCACCAACCTGAAGCAGGTGGAGGTCATCCGCGGCCCGGGCTCCTCGCTCTACGGCTCCAACGCCTTCAGCGGCGTCATCAACATCATCGAGCGCCAGCCCGCGGATCTCATCGCCAAGGGCCAGAACGTGGGCGCCGACGCGCGCATCCTCGCGGGCCAGGACAAGACCTGGCGCCTGCAGACCAACGTCGCCGGCCGCGGCGGCCCGGTGGAGGCGCTGCTCGGCTACTACGGCTTCGGCTCGGACGGCCCGCAGCTCTTCAACAACCCGCAGCTGAACCAGACGGACACCAACGAGGACTCGCTGGTCCACCAGGTGAACGGCAAGGTCCGCGTGGGCCCCCTCGCGCTGGACGCGGACTTCACGGACGGCAACATCGGCCGGCCCGGCGGTCAGAACATCTCCACCGTGGGCAACTGCGGCCGCTGCCACTACACCGCGCAGGACAACGAGCACGTCCAGAACCTGAACGCCGCCCTGCAGCTGGATCAGCAGGTGACGGACAACGTGCGCGTGTTCGCCCAGGGCTACGCGTTCTTCAAGCGCCGCAACGTGACGCTGGAGAATGAGATCACCGGCGCGCTGGAGGACACGCTGGGCAAGCGCAGCCGCCTGGGCGGTGAGGCGCGCGCGCTGTTCTCCCTGGACAAGCTCTCCGTCACCGTCGGCGGCGACATCAAGGCCGACCAGGTGAACAACCAGAACATCCTGCCCGGCCTGACCCTGGACGACACGAAGCAGACCATCCTGGGCGGCTTCGTGGACGCCGAGTACCGCATCACGGAGCGGCTGGTGGTGGGCGCGGGCGCCCGCTACGACAACTACCAGATCCCCTCCAAGGTCTGGGAGGCGAAGACGGATCAGGTGTCCCCGCGCGCCAGCGTCGTGTTCCACGCCATCCCGGAGCTGCTCACGCTGCGCACCAACTACGGCCGCGCCTTCCGCGCGCCCACGCTGGCGGAGCTGGCCATCAACCAGCAGATGTACGCCGCGACGCTGCTGGGCAACCCGGCCCTGCGCGCGGAGACGCTGGACACGGTGGAGGCGGCGGTGGACTTCTGGCCGCTGGACCGCAGGGTGCGCCTGACGGGCACGGGCTTCTACAACCGCGCCCGCAACTTCATCAATCAGGAGCTCCTCTTCGGCTCTACGTCCCAGTTCAAGAACCTGGGTGACGCGCGCGTGGCGGGCTTCGAGGCGGAAGCGGCGGCGCAGGTGCCGTCCATCAACTCGTCCTTCGACGTGGCCTACCAGTTCCTGGACGCCCAGGCGCTGCCGGTGGGCGGCGGGTCCGGCTACCCGCTGGACTACGCGCCCAGCCACCGCGTCTACCTGCGCGGCCGCACCAACATCGGCAAGTTCGCCTTCGTGGAGCTCTACGGCCTGTTCGTGGGCGCCCGGTATGATCCGGGCTTCGTGGTGGACGAGAACGCCGGCACCACCACCCGCGTGAAGCTGCCCAGCTACATCACCGCGACCGCGCGTGTGGGCTTCAACGTCCACGAGCGCGTGGCGGTGTCGCTGTTGGGTACCAACCTCTTCAATGCGAAGTATGAGGAGTCCCACGGCTTCCCCGCCCCGCCGTTGGGCGTCTTCACCGAAGTCCGGCTCCATTATTAGGGCCCTGTTTGGATACCGTCGCCGCCGTGAAGGATGCTCCCCTGAAGTTGACGCCGGACACGACGCTCACGCCGGAGGCGCTGGAGAAGGCCTCCGGAGTGCTGGCCCGGGACGGCCTGTTGTTGGGGCGCGGTGACGACGCGGCGCCGCAGCTGGTGCTGTTCGACGGGCGGTTCACCCCCGCCCACGCCGCGCTCCTGGAACGCCGTCCCCCGGCGCTGCTCTTGGCCACCCGTGATGGCGGCCAGCCGTCCGCCTGGGAGGCGCGGCTCTTGAGCGCGCTGTTGCGCGGCGAGCCCATGATCCCCCAGGAGGCCGCCACGTCCGTGGCGTGGCTGGGCAGCGTGGCGGAGGTGACGGCCCTGGGCGAGCGGGCGGCCGAGGCCGTCCTCCAGGCCGGCGGCTCCAAGAGCGCGGCCAGCCGGGTGGCGGATGTCGTCCATGAGATTGGTGTGAACGCGCTACTCGACGCGCCAGTGGACGGAAGCGGCGAGCCGAAGTACGCCCATCGGCGCGGCCAGGTGCAGTCGGTGGCGGATGATGATCGCTGCCTGCTGTCCTGGGCGGTGGCGGATGGCCGGGCGTGGCTGGAGGCGACGGACCGCTTCGGCCGCCTGTCGGTGTCACCGTTGGTGCGAGTGGTGAAGGCTTGGGGTGAGAAGGCGCAGGTGGATGCTTCGGGTGGTGGCGCGGGCCTGGGTTTGCGGCGCATCCTGGAGCACAGCGACGTGGTGGCGGTGCGGGTGACTCCGGGAAAGCGCACGCAGTTCGCCTGCGGGGTGGACCTGGGCGACGCTCGCCGCCGGGCCGCGCAGCCCAAGTCGCTGCTGTTCAGTCTGGAACGAGGGTAGGCGGGTGGAGAGCCAAACTTCCAATGCCAGCATCACCTCCCTGCGCGTGGGCAGTCTGACCCACGTGCGCGTGGCCGGGGTGATCGACGAAACCTTCCCCCTCGCGCCTGCCTCCAAGGGCCTTCAGGGCCTGGTGGTGGTGGACCTGGGACTGGTGGAGCGCATCAGCTCCTTCGGTGTGCGCCGGTGGATTGAGTTCGCCGGCCACCCGCCGCAGGGCGTGTCGGGGCTGTACGTCGTCAACGCGCCGCCGGTGGTGGTGGATCAGCTCAACATGGTGGAGGGCTTCGCGGGCGTCGCGCGCGTGCTCTCGCTGCTGGCGCCGTACACGTGCCGCTTCTGCAAGGAGGACCGGCTGCGGCTGGTCCGCCTGGTGGAGGAGGCGAAGGTGCTGGAGCAGGGCGGGGCCCCGCCGCACCAGTGTCCGGTGTGCGCCCAGCCGCTGGAGTTCGCGGACGAGCCCACGGAGTTCTTCGACTTCGCGCGCCGCCAGCAGTTCTCCGCGGTGGATCCGGCGGTGCTGCGCTACCTGCGCTCCGGCATCCCCTCGGAGCCGTCCGAGCTCGCGTCGCACCTGAAGATCGTCCAGGACGACATCACCTTCATCACCCTGGCCAGCACGCTCAAGGCCGACCTCAACGTGCGCCGGCTGGCGTCCGGCCTGGAGGGGCGCGTCGCGTTCGACTGCTGCCACGTGAGCGTGGTGGAGCAGGAAGCGCTGCCGCGCATCGAACAGGTGCTGGAGGTGGCGTCGCAGGGCGCCCAGGTGGTGCTCTGCCGCGTGCCGCCGCCGCTCTTGGCCGTGCTGGCGAAGTCCACCAAGGCGCTGCCGGCGAAGCTGGCCACGCTGTGGCTGCCGTGTGACTGCCGCAACTGCGGTCAGGTCACCCACCAGCGCATCCAGACCTCCGAGTACCTGGAGGTGCTGCGCGCCAAGGGCACCATGGAGCGCGTGTGCCCCGTCTGCGGCGGCAGCGCCCGGGCTCCGGCGCTCGCGCAGTTCCAGGGGCTGCTCGCGCGCACGCCGCTCACCGACAAGCCGCTGGAGGACATCGAGGCGCTGGAGCAGCGCGCGCTCAGTCAGTACCTCTTCGGCTCCACCAACACGGACCCCGGCGCCCGGGGCTCGTCAGCCACGGACACGCACACCAGCGGCGCCCGGTTGCAGATCATCCGCCGGCTGGGGCAGGGCGGCATGGCGGAGGTCTTCCTCGCCAAGCAGCAGGGCGTGAAGGGCTTCGAGAAGTTCGTGGTGATGAAGAAGATTCTCGCGCAGTTCGCTGAGAATCCTGAGTTCGTCGACATGCTCTTCGCGGAGGCCCGCGCCAACGCGCGCCTCACGCACCCCAACGTCGTGCAGACCTTCGACGTGGGCGTGACGGACGGCGTGGCGTACATCCTGATGGAGTACGTGCGCGGCCCGGACCTCAAGCGCCTGCTCACGGAGCTGCGCCGCAAGGGCATGGCGCTGCCGCTGGAGCACGCGCTGCGCATCGTGGCGGAGGTGGCCGCGGGCCTGCACTACGCGCACAGCTACGTGGACCCTTCCGGCACGGCGCACCCGGTGGTGCACCGCGACGTCAGCCCCCACAACGTGCTGGTGTCGCTGGACGGCGCCATCAAGCTGTCGGACTTCGGCATCGCCAAGGTGCAGGGCGAGGAGCACACGCAGGCGGGCGTCATCAAGGGGAAGATTTCGTACCTCTCCCCGGAGGCCGCCAGCGGCCGCCCGCTGGACTGGCGCAACGACGTGTTCGCGCTGGGCGTGGTGCTCTTCGAACTGCTCACCGGCCAGCTGCCGTTCCGAAGGGACCATGACGCGGCCACGCTCGCGGCCATCGTGCGCGAGCCCGCGCCGGTGCCCTCGCAGCTGCGGCCCCACATCCCGCAGGACGTGTCGGACCTGATCCTCCGCGCGCTGGTGAAGGACCCGGCGCGGCGCACGCCGTCCGCGGCGGCGATGCGCGAGGAGATCGAAGCCGTCATCGCGCACCACCGGCTGTCCTCGTCGCCCGCGTCGGTGGCGCAGTTCTTCAAGGAGGCGCTGGGCGACCGGCTCTCCGAGTACGCCCCGTCGTCCATCGCCGGCTCGGGGACGGGCTCCAACCCCCGGGCGCTGATGCCGGGCACGGGCTCGCACTCGCGCAACGTGGGCACGGGCTCGGGCAGCGACATGCGGGCCCCGTCGGACCTGTCCCGTCCGCCCGTGCGCGGCGGTTCCGGCAGCATGCCCCGGATGGAGCCGCCCCCGGTGGCCTCCCCGCCGGAGCCCGCCGAGCGCGGAACCGAGGTCGTCTCCGTCAACGCGCCCCCCGTGGCCGCCGCACCGCCCGTGGCCGCGCCCCGTCCGTCGCGCCCGGCCGCGGCTTCGCCCACGTCGCCGTTGCCGCCGCCCACCGCGGTGCGCCCCTCGGCGTCCGCCAACGTGCCCACGCGCAGCAGGGAAGCGCCCCGCAGCCGCCGCTGGGGCACCATGCGCCGCCGCCGACGGGCACCCACGCGGCCTATGGGGG
>NZ_RAVY01000082.1:0-38765 GCF_003611625.1 Corallococcus sp. CA054B | reverse complement strand
AGATGTGTATAAGAGATAGATGCTGGGACAGACGAGAGGTTTTTGACCCCTTTCGGAGCGCTTTGTTAACGTCGCGCCCCGATTTTCACGCCTCTCCCCCGGAAGAGTCCCTTCGCATGCGTATCGAGGTCGCCGGCAGCACCCACGTCGGGATGAAGCGGAACCACAACGAGGACAACTACCTCGTGCTCACCGAGGAGAACCTCGTGTGCGTGGCGGACGGAATGGGAGGCCATTCGTCCGGGGAGATCGCCAGCCGCATCGCGGTGGACGAGCTGGGTGAGTTCTTCCGCCTCACGTCCAAGGACCAGGACGCCACCTGGCCCTTCAAGATGGACAAGCAGCGCAACTACGACGAGAACCGCCTGGCCACCGGCATCAAGCTGGCGAACGCGCGCATCTTCGAGCGCGCCACGGTGGACTCCAAGTACAAGGGCATGGGCACCACCATCGTGTCCGTGCACTTCGCGGAGAACGGCGTCTACGTGGGCCACGTGGGCGACAGCCGCGTGTACTTCTTCCGCGGCGGCATCCTCCAGCAGGTGACGGAGGACCACTCGCTGCTCAACGACTACCTCAAGGCGAAGAAGCTCACGCCGGAGGAGATCGAGAACTTCCCCCACAAGAACGTCATCGTCCGGGCGCTGGGGATGAAGGAGCAGGTGCAGGTGGACGTCACCCGCGTGGATCCGCTGGAGAACGACGTCTTCCTGCTGTGCTCGGACGGCCTGAGCGGCATGATCACCGACGCGCAGATGCAGGACATCCTGTCGCGCACGCCGGAGCTGGAGAAGGCGTGCGGCCAGCTCATCGACCTGGCCAACGCGGCGGGCGGCAACGACAACGTCACCTGCGTGCTCGCGCGCTACCACGCCGCCTGAGGCACCCGTCCCATCCGGACGCGTGAAGGCCCGTGCCCCCCGGAAGGGAGCGCGGGCCTTCGTCTTGAGGAGTCCCCATGTCCTGGAACCTGCTGACCGGCCTGCTGCTGATGGCGGCCCCGCCTGACTTCTCGGCGCCCCTCGGAGGCTCCGGAGGAACGGCGCCCACGTCGGTCGCGACGCTCGTCTCGGACGGGCAGCAGCTGGTGCTGGACGTGGACGTGGTGGACACGACGCCGTCGGCCGCGACGGACGACGTGCACTCGGATCACGTGGAGGTGTGGTTCGGGTTGGAGGCGCCCGACGCGCTGATGCCTTCCCGCGTCGTCACCACGGCCCCCGAGGGGAAGCTCTTCACGGTGAGCGGCAAGGACGACCCGAAGGCGCTCGAGGCCATCATCCGCGACGAGTCCCCGGTGGACAAAGGCTGCGAGGAGGATCAGCGGGCCGTGCGCGAGCAGCTGGGCACGGCGCCCAAGCGGACGCGGGTGCTGCTGGGGCTCGCGCACCTGGGCTTCTTTCCGGACGGCCGGCCCCCCGTGCTCTACGACCTGGAGCGCTACCCGGGCCTGACCCCGGCCCTGGGCGAAGGCGACGTGCGCTACGAAGTGCTGCGGACGGCCACGGGCTACCACGTGCGCGCGGTGCTCCAGCCCGGGGCGCTGCTGTTCGTCCCGAAGGACGGCGTGCGCACGTTGCGCGTCCGGGTGGACGCCATCGACGCGGGCGCGGCGGGCACGAAGGAGACGCTGCGCTCCACGAACCCGGCCCCGAAGTGGGGCGACGCGGAGACGCTGCGGACCGTGAAGCTCGCGAAGCCGCTCACGATGAAGCTGGTGGAGGGCCTTCCGGAGCTGGGGCGGCCCCTGACCAAGGCGCCCGGCGCGAAGCAGGCGTTCGATGAGCTGCCGCCCTACTTCCTGCGCACGGGGGAGACGTGGACCGGCGTGCGGGTGCTCCGCAAGGTCCCCTGGAGCACCATGGGGCGGCTCTGCTCCGTGACGCTCGATGACGTCACCGGATACAGCCCCCAGGCCAGCGTCTTCGGTCCGCCCACCCCGTTCGTGGGCGGGGACACCGCGAGCCTCCAGTTGAAGGCCCCGGGCGCCCCGGCGACGCTGTACCTCTCCCGGGCGCCGGGCGGCCTGCGCGCCGCGCTGTCCAGCGAGGTGGTGGAGACGTTCCGGTTCAAGGACGGCACGCCGGGACTCGTGGAGCGGAGCGATGACCCCATGTATGGCCGCTACACGGACGGCCCCTGCGGCGGCGCGACCGTCGTCACGGTGCGGCTCGTGCGCCTGGAGAAGCAGGGGCCGAAACGGACCGTCCTGCTGACCTGGGACGACTGCGGCAGCGGCATCTCGGACGGCAAGCAGCACTTGGCGCAGTACCCGGAGAGCGCCGACGAGGACATCATCCCGAAGCTCCACTGGGCCACGCCGGGGCAGAAGCTGCGCGTGACGTTCGGCTCCCTCCTCACGCTCGAAGCCACCTGGAGACCTGATGGCTCCGGTGTGAAGGTACTCAGCGCCCCGTGAGCGGCGCGGGCACGCGGTGCGGGCCCCACGCGAGCACCTCGGTGAGCGCCTCTCCGGGGGCCACCTGCGTCTCCTCGAACACGGCGCAGCGCTCGAGCCGCGCGCCCTGCCCCACCCGCGCTCCCGGGCCCACCGACACGCCCGGGCCCACGGCGGCCTCCGCGTCCACGACGCTGCCCGCGCCCACGAACGCGGGCCCGCGCACCGTCCCCGCGACGCGGGCCTCCGGGTGAATCCAGGCTCCGTCCGCCCCGGCCTTCAGCCCGTGAAGCGGCGAGTCCTTCCCCAGCGCCTGCAACGGCACACGCCCTTCGAGCACGTCCCGCACCGTGGCCAGGTAGCGCGACGGCATGCCCAGGTCGGACCAGTACGCGTCCACCGCGTGGCCCCGCACCTGGAGCCCCGCCTGCATCACCCGCACGTAGACCTCGCGGTTGATGTCCTCGGGGCCTTCCGCCGTCATGAAGTCGAACACGCTGGGGGACATCACGTGCACGCCCGTGAAGTGCCATGGACGCAGGCCCTCACCGCCCGGCCCGTACCCCGCGATGCGGCGCACCTGCCCGCCCGCGTCCGCCTCCACCGCCGCGTACTTCTCCCCTTCCGGCATGGGCAGGAGCACCATCGTCGCCACCGCACCGGACTCACGGTGCGCCGCGACCACGGGCTTCAGGTCCACCGGGAAGAGGATGTCCCCGTTGAACACGAGGAAGTCCTCGCCGGAGAGGAAGTCTCGCAGGCCGCGGATGCCTCCGCCCGTGCCCTGGATGACGGGCTCGTGCACCACGTGCAGCGGCAGCCCCGCGCGCTCGCACTCCGCGCGGGCCACCGCCGCCATCGTGTCCGGCAGGTGGTGCGTGTTGATGCCCACCTCCGTCACGCCCGCGGCCTTCAACACCGACAGGTGGTAGCGCAGCAGCGGCTGACCGAGGAACGGCATGGCCGGCTTCGGCCAGCGCTCCGTGAGCGGGCGCAGGCGCGTGCCCAGGCCCGCGCAGAGGACCATCGCTTTCATGTCTTCAGGCCGCCAGCTCGGGCACGTACTTCGCGATCAGCTTCTGCAGCCCCGCCAGCTCCGGCCGGCGCGCGAACGCGGCCTTCACGTAGCGCAGCGACGCCGGGATGGACACGAGGAAGCCCGGATTGCCCTTCACGCGGTGGATGAACTCGAAGCGGCCCGCGTCCTTCAGCTTGCGCTGGATGGTGAGCAGGTCGAAGAACGCCTTGAACTCCTTCGCGTCGATCTTCTCCCCGCTCTCCTGCTCGAACGTGGCGATGTAGCGGTCCAGCATCGTGTCCACGAAGTCGCGGTCCAGCTCCACGTAGCTGTCGCGCAGGAGCGCCACCAGGTCGTACTGGCGCGGTCCCTGGAGCGCGTCCTGGAAGTCGATGACCACCAGCTCGCCCTCCTTCACCATGATGTTGCGGCTCTGGTAGTCGCGGTGCGTGAAGCCTCGCGGCGCGGCGGCAAGCGTCTTCGCGATGTCCCGGAACGTGGCGTCCAGCTCCGCGCGCTCCACGGCCGTGGGCTGCTTGCCGCTCCAGGCCTCCAGGCCCCACTCGCGGAAGTGGTGCAGCTCCCAGTCGTACAGGTCCTCGTCGAAGGCGCGCGTGAAGGCCAGGCACTCCGGGTCCCGCTGCTTCTCCGCCTGCACGCGCAGCTTCGCCAGCAGGTCCACCGCGCGCGTGTAGAGCGCCTGGTTGTGGCGGCCGCCTTCCAGCGCGGACTCGAACGTGATGTCGCTCAGGTCCTCCAGCACCATGATGCCCGCGGGCTCGTCGTAGCGGAGGATGCGCGGCACGCGCACGCCCAGCTTCTCCAGGTAGCGGTGCACGTTGATGAAGGGCAGCTCCTTCGGGGGCTCGCCCTTGGTGGCCTCCTCGCTCTTCTTCGTCGCGTCCGGCGGCATCACCATCAGCACCCAGCTCTCCGGGGCGCTGCCGACGCGGTAGTAGGAGCGGTTGCTCGCGTCGCCCTTCAACTTCTTGATGGGGGCATCGGGGACGGGACGGCCAATGGCCTGTCCCACCTGGTCGCGAAGGGCGGCCTCAAGTTCCATGGGGGGCGGGTACTCCAGCGGGGGAAGGAAAAGACGCCCGCGAGTATCGGAGGCACGGCGCGGCGGGTCAAAGCCCGCGTGGGCCACGCGTCCGCCAGCCGCCTGCCCTGTCGCCTACGCGACGAGGAACCTCCAGCCCCCGTCCGGGGAGGCCTGTCCCCCGAGCGCCAGGGCAACGCATTCCCGGTCGCGGCATCCTGCGTCAGGAAGGGGCCCGCCTTCGGGCATGTTCCCCCTGACGGGGCGGAGCACATATAAGGCCTCGACCCCCACTTTTTATCGGGAAGCCACGCACGATGGACATCCAACAGAACATTCTCACCGCCATTGGCCACACGCCGCTGGTGAAGCTCAACAAGCTCGTCGGTCCGAACGACGCCACCGTGCTCGTGAAGTGCGAGTTCATGAACCCCGGCGCGTCCATCAAGGACCGCATGGCGCTCTACATCATCGAAAAGGCCGAGCGGGAAGGGAAGCTCAAGCCCGGCGGCACCATCGTGGAGAACACGTCCGGCAACACCGGCATGGGCGTGGCGCTGGCCGCGGCGGTGAAGGGCTACAAGTGCATCTTCACCATGCCGGACAAGATGTCCCTGGAGAAGATCAACCGCCTGAAGGCCATGGGCGCCCAGGTCGTCGTCACGCCGACGAACGTCCCGGCGGAAGACCCGCGCAGCTACTACGAGACGTCCAAGCGCCTGGCCAAGGAGACGCCGGGCGCGTTCATGCTGAACCAGTACCACAACCCGGACAACATCGAGGCGCACTACCACACGACGGGTCCGGAGATCTTCCAGCAGACCGACGGGAAGATTGACTACTTCGTCTCCGGCCTGGGCACCGGCGGCACCATGAGCGGCGCCGGCAAGTTCCTCAAGGAGAAGATCCCCGGCCTGAAGAACGTCGGCGTGGATCCGGAAGGCTCCGTCTACGAGGGCTACTTCAAGACGGGCAAGCTCACCGAGCCGCACGTCTACAAGGTCGAGGGCATTGGCGAGGACATGCTCTGCGGCGCCATGGACTTCAAGGTCGTGGACGACGTGCGCCAGGTGGATGACCGCATGTGCTTCAACGCCGCGCGCCGCCTCGCGCGCGAGGAGGGCATCTTCGCGGGCGGCTCGTCCGGCGCGGCGGTGCACGTGGCGGTGCAGCTGGCCAAGGAAGTCGGCAAGGGGAAGACCATCGTGGTCGTCCTGCCGGACTCCGGCAGCAGCTACATCAGCAAGTTCCACTCCGACGAGTGGATGCGCGACAACGGCTTCATGCAGGAGAAGGGCGCTGGCACCGTGCGCGACATCATCGGCGCGAAGCCCCGCGACCTGAAGACCGCGAAGCGCGGTGACCGCGTGGACCACGTGGTGGAGACCATGCGCAGCAACGGCATCAGCCAGATGCCCGTGGTGTCCGACGACGGCCGCGCCGTGGGCATGGTGCACGAGTACGACCTGCTCAACGCCCTGGTCGCCAACAAGGTGAAGTTCCAGGACTCCATCGACCCCATCGTCGCCCCGCTCCAGGGCGCCGTGTCCGCCGAGGCCAGCATCGACCGGCTGCGTGAAATCTTCGCGCGCGACAACGTGGCCGTGGTGAAGGACGGCGAGACGGTCGTCGCCATCGTCACGAAGATCGACCTCATCGATTACCTGCACCGCACCGCCGCTTAAGGCCGCGGGCACAACGCCCTGAAACACCGCGGGCCCGGAAGGAGGAGGACATCCTCCCTTCGGGCCCGTCGTGTTTCCTGAGCAGTGCTGCGTGTCTCTTCAGAGTCCCGGCGGGTCCGGCCTCGTCAGGTCCAGGGCCACCATGTGGAAGCCCGGCCCCACGTGCATGAAGCCGAAGCGCTCCGCGCGGTTCTTGATGGCGTCCAGCTGCGAGTAGCCCAGGAGCAGCTTGAAGCCCTGGCGCCGGGCCTCGTCGCGGACGGCGGCGACGATGGCGTTGACCGCTTCGTTGCGGTCCTCCTTGGACAGCCCGGGCGCGGCGATGATGCCTTCAATCAACGCCACCGAGCTGTCCGTGCGGTACAGGAAGCCCGCCGCCTTGTCCGGCACCACGAAGCCGTATTCCGGCAGGGCCTCCGGCGTCATCGTCTCATCCCACGGCTTGCGCCACAGGTTGAGCAGATCGTGGTGGACCTTGGGGTCGAAGCGGACGGGCTTCATGGACTAGGAGACGAACGTCGACATGCGCTGCGCGGCGAGCTCGGCCGCGTTGTTCATGCCCAGGTTGGTGAGCGGGTTGCTCTTGTTGGACTTGAACAGGTCGCCAAGGATGTCGGTGACCTTGCTCTTGCCCTTCGCCAGGTTCAGCGCGCCGGACAGCAGGCTGTTGCCGCCCGCGCCGTCCATCAGGCCGGAGTTGGCGAAGGTCCCCAGCGCGTTCTTGAGCACGCCGCCGCCCGGGATGAGGTCGGTGGCCGCGCCCAGCAGCGACTGGAGGGGGTTCTTGCCCTGCATCAGGCCGCTGGCGAAGCTCATCGCCGCGCCCAGGAGCGGGTTCACCATCGTCACGAACGGCTTGACGATGTCCATCACCTTGCCGAGAGCCTTGCCGATGCCACCCATGGTCTGATCCTTTTCGTGGAGGGCCGCGCGGGCCCTCGAAGTGAGACTGACAGTGGGATTCTCGGAAGGACGCCGGAGAAGTTTCCGGTCCCAGGATTATCCGGGCCTCCCACCGAAAAGCCCTGGAATTCCAGGGCCTTGGCGGGACGGCTCAGCCCCGGATGGGGCCCTTCTTGGCTTCCGCGGGATCCACGGCGGCGCCGGGCTTGGGGGCCACGGTCTGGCCGGGCTTCGCGGCGGAGCCCAACGCGGCGCTGTAGCGCTGCTCGTGGCTCTTGTCGCTGCTGAAGCCGTCGCGCTGCTGGGCGGGGCTGATGACGACCTCGCCGTCGATGATCTTCTGCAGGTGGGTGCCAATCTCCTCCACCGTGGCGATCTTCGGGTCGCGCGCCTTGAGCTCCTCGTCGGGGATGATCTCCAGCTGGGGCGGCTTGTCCGGGTGGATGGCGTAGTCGAGGATCTTCTCCACGTACTGCGCGACGGGGATCTTCAGCATCTCCGCCTGCTGCTTCACGTCGGGATCCGCGAGCAGCTCCGCGCGCACCACTTCCACGGGGCGCTTCAGCCGGCTGGGCGCCGGAGGAGGCACGACCTCATTGGGATTGGACATGGGCTTCTCCTTTGGGCTTATTGGTAACCCAGGTCAGCCCCGGAACTCAAAATGGCCGCCACGATTCTCGAAGCCCGCTGTGTCGCGCCCTTCGTCGTCCGGGTCCGCTTCAGTGACGGGATGGAGGGCGAGGCCAGCCTGGAGCCCTGCCTCTTCGACTGGGACCTCGCGCGCGTCCCCGACCTCACCCCGGACCTGCGCGAGTGGCTGCGGGTGCCGGAGAACTTCGCGACGGTCCGGCTGGATGCGGACGCGGGCACGCTCGCGTGGGGAGACGCGCGGCCGTTCAGTCCATCCATCGTGACGGTGGTGGAGGGCACCACGACCGCCGGGGGCACCACGGCTTCAACGCCCGGCGAGACGTGGCGCGTCCCCATGCGGGAGCCCCTGCTGCTGGAGCTGGGGGACTGCACCGTGCAGGTGGAATGAAGCGTCAGGGCGCCGGCGGGCGGCGGGCGAAGAGGGCGTTGGCCACCTCCGTCATCACCACCTCGCCGTGCTGGTTCACGACCTCCAGGCGGAGCTTGAGCGCGCCGCGGTCCGGCTTGCTCGCGGAGGGCCTCGCCTCCAGCGTCTCGATGCGGATCCGGAGCGAGTCACCGGGGCGCACCGGCTTCTTCCAGCGCAGCTCGTCCAGGCCGGGCGAACCCATTCCGGCGGCCTGGCCCAGCAGGCCCTCCACCATGAGCTTGTGGCAGATGGCGGCGGTGTGCCACCCGCTGGCGATGATGCCGCCGTAGATGCTCTTGCCGGCGGCGTCCTCGTCGATGTGGAAGGGCTGGGGGTCGAACTGGCGCGCGAACGCGATGATCTCCTCGCGCGTCACCACGTACGGCCCCCGCTCCATGATTTCGCCGACGGGGAAGTCCTCGAAGTAGCGCATGGTGTCCCTTCTGTGGGTGCCGGGCCCGCCGGCGGTTCATTCCGCCCTTCCCTACCCTCCGGCGGGCCTCGCGGCTACTGCGGAAGCGGCTCTTCGGGGTCGGCCACGGACTCCAGCGTGTCCGCGGGCGGCACGGGGCCGCGCTGCACCGGCTCGGCGCGGTCGTCCGTGGGGCCCGGAGGCGTGTCGTGCGCCTCCTCCGCAGCGGCCTCCTCCGCCTCCAGCGCGCTGGCCTGGACGCCGCGGGCCGAAGCCTTGGCCAGCGTCTTCCTGAGCGTCAGCGTGTCGCGCACGGTGTTGCTGGAGGTGATCAGCCGCGCGGTGAGCGTGCCGCCATCCACGGTCACGTCCAGGAAGCCGTAGGCCTGGTTGTCACGCAGTGCGGTCCACGCGGGCTGGCTGCTGGGGAAGGGACGCAGCGTGGCGCCGCCGCTGCCCACCACGAGGTACGGGATGCCGCGCTGGGTGCTGGAGGCCACGTTGTCGCCGAACATGGGCTTGCTGCGCTCGTAGTCGTGGTCATGGCCGGTGAGCACCAGGTCCACGCCGTACTTCTCGAACAGCGGGCCGAACTGGCGGCGCATGGTGAGCTGCGAGCCGTGCTCACCGCTGGACCACGACGGGTGGTGGAAGAAGGCCACCACCCACGGGCGCGTGTTCGCGGCGAGGTCCGACTCCGCCCACGCCTTCTGCGCCGCGAGCGTGCACCGGTCCGCGGACGCCAGGCCCACCGCGCAGTTGGAGTCCAGGGAGATGAAGTGCACCGGGCCCCAGTCGAACGAGTAGTAGCGCTCGGTGCCCTGCGGGTTGTTGGCCGGCAGGTACATGTTGTCCAGGTAGGGCTGCGCCTGGTTCGTCACGTACTCGTGGTTGCCGGGCGTGGCGAACATGGGCACTTCGCGCAGCAGGCCCGCCATGGGCGCGAAGAGGTGCGCCTGGAACTCCGCGTCCGTCCCGTTCGGGTAGGCGTTGTCGCCCAGGGCCAGGAGCAGCTCCGAGCGCCACTGCGGCGTGTTCATCACCGCCATCACCTTCTTCTGCATGCTGCCGCCGGTGCCGAAGTCGCCCATCGCGGTGAAGTGCGCCTTGGTGGCCGAGGACGTCGTGGACGTCTGGAAGCTCCGCAGGCCCGTCTTGCTGCCGCAGGCCTCCACCACGTAGCCGTAGGTGCGGCCCGCGGACAGGCCGTCCAGCTTCACCGCGTGGCGCGTGCCGGACACGCCCGCGCTGACGGAGGACGTGAGGCTGGTGCCCTCGCCGTAGCGCACCGTGGGGTTGCAGCTGCTGGCGGTGCGGAAGGCCACGATGGCGGACGTCTGCTTCACGCTCTGCAGGTACGGCTGGCGCGGCAGCGCGGGGCCGGAGTCGCTGGAGGACGGCGGCGCACTGGCCGCGCACGCGCGGGTCTCCGCGATGGAGTTCCAGTCGTTCACCGTGTTGCCGTTGACGGTGATGCGCACGTAGCGCGCGCTGCGCGAGGAGAACGCCACCGTCTGCGCGGACGTGTTGAGCGCGCTGTCACCCGCGTACGCCTGGGTGAAGGCGCTGCCGTCCGTGGACGTGGAGACGACGAAGTGGTTCTGGCGCTCGTTGCCCCGGTGCCACGCGATGGTGGTGCCCGTGAGCGTCTGCGCCGAGCCCAGGTCCATCTGGAGCCACACGCCCGTCCCCTGCGCGCTCCAGCGCGTGCCCAGGTTGTCGTCCTGCGTGTTGGCGGGAACGTTGCCGTCGTCACCGCTGGCCGTCACCGCCTTGGTGACGAGCTGGTTGCAGTTGGACGCGGAGAGCGTGGCCTCCTCGTCTTGCGCTGACGGAGTCGGCAGCGCGACGGGAGGAACGTCGGTGTCAGTGGGAGCGGGCGGTGACTCGCAGCCAGTCGCGAGCCACGCGCCCAGGAGGCAGGTGGGGCCAAGCAGTCGGTTACGCATCGCGCCGGAAACGTTGTGTACCAACCAACATTCCCCCTGCCCCAGAGGGCAGGGCCGGCTGCCTGGAGCGCGAGCGAGCGCCGGGGACTACTTCACGCGGTCGAGCGCGTTCGCGAGGTCGTCGATGAGGTCCTGCGCGTCCTCGATGCCGACGGACAGGCGGATGAAGCCATCCGCGATGCCCAGCTTCTCCCGCGTCTCCCTGGGGATGGAGGCGTGGGTCATGATGGCCGGGTGCTCGATGAGGGACTCGACGCCGCCCAGGGACTCGGCGCAGGCGAAGACCTTCACCGTCTTGAGGAAGGTGCGCGCCGCCTCCAGGCCGCCGTGGATGTCGAACGTCAGCATGCCGCCGAAGCCGGTCATCTGCTGCTTGGCGAGCGCGTACTGCGGATGCGTCTCCAGGCCCGGGTAGGTGACCTTCTTCACCTGCTTGTGCGTGGACAGGTACTGGGCCACCTTCATCGCGTTCTGCGCGTGGCGGTCCATGCGCACGTGCAGCGTCTTCACGCCGCGCAGCACGAGGAAGCTGTCGAAGGCGCCGGACACGCCGCCCACCGCGTTCTGCAGGAAGTACATCCGCTCCGCGATGTCGTCGCGGCTGGTGCAGACGAAGCCGCCCACCACGTCGCTGTGGCCGTTGAGGTACTTCGTCGTGGAGTGCGCCACGACGTCGAAGCCCAGGTTGAGGGGCTTCTGGAAGTACGGCGTCATGAACGTGTTGTCCGCGACGGAGATGATGCCGCGCTTCTTGGCGACCTCGGCGATGCGCGCCAGGTCGATGAGCTTGAGCATCGGGTTCGTCGGCGTCTCCACCCAGACCATCTTGGTCTTCGGAGTGATGGCCGCCTCGAAGTTCTCCGGCTTGGAGAGGTCCACGAAGGAGAAGTTCAGGCCGGAGCGCTTGAACACCTTGTCGAAGATGCGGAAGGTGCCGCCGTACACGTCGTCGGAGACGATGACGTGGTCACCGGCCTCCAGCATGTGCATCAGCATGTCCGTGCCGGCCAGGCCGGACGCGAACGCGGCGCCGTACTTCGCGCCTTCCAGCGCGGCCAGGCAGTCCTGCAGCGCCTTGCGCGTGGGGTTCTGCGTGCGGCTGTACTCGTAGCCCTTGTGCTCCCCCGGCCCGTCCTGGACGTAGGTGGAGGTCAGGTACACGGGCGTCATGATGGCGCCGGTGGTGGGATCCGGCTCCTGGCCGGCGTGGATGGCGAGCGTGTCGAAGCGCATGGCTTCGCGAACTAACACAGTCCCACCGGCCGTGCAGCGCTCCCTGCCGGTTCCGGAGTCGTCCTAGTCGAACTGGCCGTGCCGGCCCGCCCCCTTCGCGAAGCGCGTGGCCCCGGGGATGGCCTCCGTCTGGAGCACCTTCACCCCGGCCCCGAACTCCTGGCGCATCGCGTCTTCGAAGGCCACGTCCCCCTGGGCGTAGGCGGACGCCCGGTCCGCGTTCATGCAGGCCTGGGGGAAGAAGGCGATTTGGGAGGCCAGCGCCTCCGCCGCGGCCCGGGCCTCCCCCTTCGGCACCACGCGGTTGACCAGGCCCATGCCCAGCGCCTCGCCAGACGACACGGGGCGGCCGGTGAGGATGAGGTCCAGCGCGCGCGACAGGCCAATCAGCCGGGGCAGGCGCACGGTGCCCCCGTCGATGAGCGGCACGCCCCAGCGGCGGCAGAAGACGCCCAGCACCGCGTCCTCCTCCGCCACGCGCAGGTCGCACCACAGCGCCAGCTCCAGACCGCCCGCCACCGCGTGGCCGCTGATGGCCGCCACCACGGGCTTGGACAGGCGCAGGCGCGAAGGCCCCATGGGCCCGTCCCCGTCCGGCTCCAGGCGCAGCAGGCGTCCTTCCGACACGGCCTTGAGGTCCGCGCCCGCGCAGAAGGTGCCCGCGTCGCCGTAGAGGACGCCCACCTTCGCGTCGGGGTCCGCGTCGAAGGCGCGGAAGGCGTCCGCCAGAGCCTGGGCCGTGCCAGCGTCCACCGCGTTGCGGACCTCTGGCCGGTGGAGGATGACGGTGGTGACGGGGCCGTTCTTCTCGACGCGCACGCTCATGGGCGGTGGTTTTCCCCCGCCCCCGGGGCGGCCTGCAATATGAGGGGAGCCATGTCGGACGAAGGCAAACAGGAGACGCAGGGCGCGGGTGGCATGTTCGAGAACCGCCTGCGCAAGAACGCGAAGCGCCTGCGCAAGTGGGCCCGCGCGCAGGGGCTCACCGCCTTCCGCGTCTACGACCGGGACATCCCCGAGTACCCCTACGCCGTGGACCTCTACGGCGACCACGCCCACGTCGTGGAGTTCCCCCGCCGCAAGGCCCACGCGAAGGGCGCCACGGAGAGTTCGGAGCGCGACGAGGTGCTCGCCGCCGTCACCGCCGTGCTGGGCGTGCCGCCCGAGCGCACGTCCGTGAAGACGCACACGCCCCAGCCCTGGGGCCGCTCGCAGTACGGCCGCGTGGGAGAGGGCAGCGAGCGGCTGGTGGTGGAGGAGCAGGGCCTCAAGTTCTGGGTGAACCTGGGCGACTACCTGGACACCGGCCTCTTCATGGACCACCGCAACACCCGCGCGCGCGTGCGCAGCGAGGCCAAGGGGAAGCACTTCCTCAACCTCTTCGCGTACACCGGCGCGTTCACCGTGTACGCGGCGGCGGGCGGCGCGGCGGGCAGCGTGAGCGTGGACCTGTCCAACACGTACCTGGACTGGGCGGAGGACAACCTGGTCCTCAACGGCCTGGCGGACCCACGCCACGTGCTCATCCGCGCGGACGCGAAGGCGTGGCTGGAGGACCAGGCGAAGCACGGGGATGAGCAGTACGACCTCATCGTCTGCGACCCGCCGTCGTTCTCCACGTCGAAGAAGATGTCGGGCACCTTCGACGTGCAGCGCGACCACGTGCGGATGCTGGAACACCTCCGGGCGCTGATGGCCCCCGGAGGCGTCCTCTACTTCTCCACCAACTTCCTGGGCTTCGAGCTGAAGGACTCCGCGACCCGGGGCATGGCGCAGGTGGAGGAAATCACCCCCCGCTCCATCCCCGAGGACTTTCACCGCAAGGAGATCCACCGATGCTGGCGCATGGTGGCCCCCTCGCGGTGAGCGTCATCCGCTGACGGCTACAGCCAGCAGACGTTGTCCTGGCAGCGCTCGCCGGACGGGCACTCGCAGTTGGCCTGGCAGACCTTGCCGGAGCCGTTGTTCACCGGCTTGCACTGGCCGCTGGCGCAGGCCTGGCCGGCCGGGCACTCGCAGTTGGCGCGGCACACGGTGCCGGAGGTCCCCGCGTCGTTCGACGGCTGCGTCGGGGGCAGCTTGCACTTGCCGCTGGTGCAGACCTCACCGGACGGGCACTCGCAGTTCACCGTGCAGGAGATGTTGCTGCCCGAGCCCGCGTCCGGCACGGGCTGCTTGCAGTAACCGCCGTTGCACACCTGGCCGGAGGGGCAGTCGCAGTTGGCGAGGCACGACTGGCCCGGGTCCGGCTGCGGCGACTTGCACTGGCCGCTATTGCAGACCTGGCCCGCCGGGCACTCGCAGTTGGCCTTGCACTGGCCGCCGGACGGGATGGGCAGGCAGTAGCCCACCTCGCACTTGGTGTCCGCCGAGCACTCCGTCGTGGAGGAGCACGGCGCGCGGCACTGGCCGTTCACGCAGTCGCGGCCCGTGGGGCACTGGGCCTCCGTGGTGCACGCGTTCGGGTCCGTCTGCGGCTTGTGGCACAGGCCCGAGATGCACACGCCGCCAGGGCCGCACTTGTCGTCGTCGTCGCACTGCTGACGGCACGCGCCGTTGATGCAGTAGTGGTCCGCGCCGCAGTCAGAATTGACCCGGCAGACCGGGGCGGAGCCGCCGTCCGAACCCGCGTCCGGCTTGGTGCCGCCGTCCGAGCCCGCGTCCGGCTTCGTGCCGCCGTCCGAGCCCGCGTCCGGCTTGGTGCCGGCATCCGGCTTGGTGCCACCGTCCGAGGTGCCCGCGTCCGGCTTGGTGCCGGAGGTGCAGAAGTTGTCCTTGCAGCGGCCTCCCGCGCCACATTCCGAGTCGCGGTAGCACGACTGGGCGCACCAGCCGTTGATGCACATCTGCGTGCCGGGACACTCGCTGGAGAAGACGCAGTTCTTGGAGTCGGAGGTCAGGTCCCAGCAGCTGCCGGAGTGACAGTATTGGTTCGAGCCACAGTCAGACGTGGTGGAACAGCCGTAGCTGTAGTCGTAGTCGTCGTCGGGCCAGTAGCCGCCGCCATTCGTCTCGAGGATGCAACCCGACAACAGGCCTAACAGCGTAAGGAACGGCACGACCAATGTGCCGCGAAGCGTGATGTTCCTCATGAGTGGGGGCTCCAAAGGAATGGGATGGGTCCGGACCGGCCACCGGGGGGGTCATCCGATTTCGAGAGCCTTCGACGCAAGAGGGGGCCAGATTGATCAAATCTTTTTGATCTTTTTTCGTCGGACCGGAGACCTAGGGGCACGGAGGCAGTGTGCTCGTCTGGACCACCGATACAGACTGGAGGGCGTTCCTGGAAAAGGGTGACGTCCTTCATCGTCGTCCTGAAGGAGAGGCCCTGGTGTTCAGCCGAGGAGCGCGCACGTGGACGGCCACGGTCCCGCCGGAGTCCGGCGTGGACGCGGTGGACGCGCGTGGGGCGGCTTCCGCGGACGAGGCCCGCCTGCGGATCCTGGTCCAGCGGGTCCAGGAGGGGGACCTGAGCGCCTTCGAGCAGCTCTACGAGGCCACGAAGCTGGACGCGGCGCGCACCCTGCGCCACCTGGTGGGTAACCGCGTGGAGGTGGACGACCTCCTTCAGGAGACGTACCTGCGGCTGCTCACGGCGGTGAAGGGCTTCCGGGGCGAGTCCCGCTTCAAGACGTTCCTCTACCGGGTGTGCGCCAACGTGGCGCTCAGCCATCTGAGGTGGAAGCGGCGCCGGCCGGAGGACCCCTTCGCGGACCCGCCAGAGATGGTGGCGACGGAGGAGGACCCGGAGCGCGCCGCGGAGCGCCGTCAGGCCGCCCGGCTGGTGGAGGCGGCGCTGGAGAAGCTCAAGCCCAAGAAGCGCATCGTCTTCGTCTACGCCGAGTTGTGCGGCATGAGCCCGGACGAGATTGCCCTCGCCGTGGGAAGCTCTCCCAACACCGTGCGCAGCCGCCTGCATCACGCGAGATTGGAGTTCACCGAAGCCATGCAGCGTCTGGTCGTCGCCCGGCCGGTGGGAGGTTCCCATGGCCGGTCATGAGACACAGGCCCTGTGGGCACTGGCCGCGGGGGAGCTGGATGCCGCCGGCAAGGCCCGCGTGGAGGCACACGTGGCGGAGTGCGCCGCGTGCGCGGCGGAGTGGAAGCGCGTGGTGGAGGCCCGGGCATTGCTGCACACGACGCGCTCGGTGGAGCCCTCCGTGCGGTGGGAGGAGACGGGGGCGAAGCTGAAGGCCGCCGCGGCGAAGCGGATGGCGGCGCCCGAGCGGCGGTTCCTGTCGCCGTGGGCGATGACCCTCGCGGGGGCCTGCGCCGTCGCGCTGGTGGTGTGGCTGGGTGGGGCGCTCTGGAGGAATGCGGCGCAAGGGCCGGAGTCCCCGGTCGCGACCCGCCCGGGCACCGGGCAGCGTGGCACCACGGAGGGAACGGTCGCGTCGGGTGCGCCCTCTCCTTCGGCGACTGAAAAGCAGGAAGCGGTCGCGGCTCTTTCGGAAGCGACCTCCACTACGGAGGCGGAGCGTGTCACCGGCGCGGTGGTGCGGGAGGCCACCGGTGTGGAACATGCGCTGGCGGCAGGGATGCGGCTGCGCTCGGGCATGGCGGTGAGGACGCCTCCGAAGGCGTCGGCCGTGCTGCGGCTTCCGGATGAAAGCCGCGTGCGCCTGTCGGCGGGCTCGGACGTGGTGTTCGCCCGCGCCGAGTCGAAGGCGGTGCACCTGACCGTCCAGCAGGGACGGCTGTCCGTGAATGCCTCGCATGCGCAGCGCGACGCGTTCCTCGTGGAGTCCGCGGGCCTGCGGGTGTCCGTCGTGGGGACGGTCTTCTCGGTGGAGCGCACGGCGGCCGGGGCCGCGGTGGCGGTGCTCGAAGGACGCGTGCGCGTGGACGCCGAGGGTCAGCCTCCGCGCTTCGTGGACGCGGGCGAGCGCGTGGAGCTCGCGGGCACGGGTGCGGCCTTGAAGCCTCGCGCGCTCTCCGCCGGAGACCGGCAGGCGTTCAGGGACCTGCAAGCCGCGGCTCCCAGCGCCGCGGTCGCGAGCGTCGTGCCCGCGAAGAAGGGACCGTCACGCGTCGAGGTGAGCCCGTCCGTTGCCACCCGCGACACGCCCGTGGCTGGCGCCCCGCCCGTGGAGAACGACGCCACGTCGTCCCAGGCTGTCGCCCAGCAGACGCCCAACGCCCCGGCTCCCGGCACTCCGCCCGTGGACAACAACGCCGCGTCGTCACGGGCCGTCGCCCAGAAGACGCCCGATGCTCCGGCTCCCGTGGACAACAACGCCGCGCCGTCACAGGCCATCGCCCAGGCGACGCCTAACGCCCCGGCTCCCGTGGAGAACAACGCCGCGCCGTCGCAGGCCGTCGCCCAGAGGACGCCCGATGCTCCGGCTCCCGAGGCGCCGCGCACCGCCGTTGCCCAGGCCCCTGCCGTGCACGCGCCGGGGGAGGCCCTGGCCCAGGCGCATGCTCCCAACACGGAGATTCCGCAGGCCGTGCATCCGCGCGAGCCCACCCCTTCCGACGACTTCGCGCCCTACCCTGGCGCTTCGGCGGGTTCGCTCGCGTCCTCCGCTCCCACGCCGGGCGCCGTGCAGGCTCCCTCCATGGCTCCGGCCACGCCCTCGGAGCCGCGCAAGCGCAAGACGCTGGGGGGGCTTGTTCCGGGCGGACTGCTGTCGGACGACTCCGATGAGCGCTTCCTCGGCTACGCCAAGGTCCAGACGGCTGGCACCACGTGCGGGCAGTTCCTCGTGGGACTGGGGGAGATCGCCTCCGCCAGCCCTCGCACGAGCCACCGGGAACAGGCCCGCATCCTGCGCGGCCGCTGCTTCAACCGGCAGCACCAGCCCGCGGACGCGGAGGACGAGTTCCGCCAGTACCTCCGCGAGTTCCCCAACGGCCACTACGCCACCGAGGCCCGCATCGCCCTGGGCATGTCCCCCGAGCCCGAGCCCGGCGCCCTCCCGAAGAAGCCCGCGCCCCTGCCCGCGCCCGTGACGCCGCGCTGGAACGGGTCGCCCCAGCGCATGCCCGTCAGCCCCGGGGTTCCTCGTCGCTGGTGAACTCCGCGTCCACCTCGCCCCCTTCGCTCCGGGGACGGCGGAAGGCGGTGGGGCCCTCCCCCGAGGGCTCCACCTTCGCGGCCGTCTCCTGCGGGTCGAAGCGCCGGGCGTCCTGGAACGGATCCACGCCCGGAACAGGCCCCACCTGCGTGAAGCGCACGGTGCCCGACCGCAGCGTCTGCTCCAGCGAGCGCCGCACCCGCGCCGTCACCACGCGGCGCACCGGCGGCACCATCAACGCAAGCCCCACCACGTCCGAGATGAACCCCGGCGCGATGAGCAGCGCGCCGCCCACCATCACCAGCACGCCGTTGAGCAGGCCCTCCTCTGGCACGCCGCCACCGGCCATGGCCTCGCGCCAGTTGCGGAACACCTTCTCGCCCTGCCTCCGGGCGATGAGGCTCCCCAGCACGGCGGAGGCCGCCAGCAGCGCGAGCGTGGACCCCAACCCGATGTGATGCCCCAGGGTGATCAGCAGGTACAGCTCCGCCAGGGGCAACAGGATGCAGACGATGACGAGGGCCTTGAGCACGCTGGCACGTTAACGCCAGATTCACTCCGGCGCTCATTGCCGGCAGCACACGCCGTGTCTTCCGCCCTCCAGGGTCCCCGGCGCCCCCTGGCTCACTCCCCGTTGAGCTTCGCCATCAGGAAGCTCATCACGAAGTAGAGGAGGGCGAAGCCGCCCACCGCGAAGAGCACCAGCCGCGACGTCAGCGACATGCGCTCGGACGGCAGGCCCAGGCTGTTCACGCGCTCGGCCCGGTCCATCGCCTCCTCCAGGCCGGGCGTAATCTCCATGGGCTTCGCGGTGCGCCGGTAGTGCTCCGTGCGCAGGTACTGCTCGACCACCCGCTCCGTGGCGGAGCCCGTGAGGACCTCTCCCAGCTGCGGGTCGAACAACCGGAGCTGGGCCTTGTGGGCCAGCCCGGCGGCCTCCGTCAGGACCTCGCGGATGAGGTCCTCACTGTCCACCAGCGGCACGCGCAGCTCCGCGCCCACCACCCGCTTGCCGTCGCGCAGGGGCAGCACCTCCACGGTGCCCACCCCCAGGTCCCACTCGCGCACTCCGTCCGGGCGGGCGGTCCCCGGGCGCGCCGCCAGCAGGGCGTCCACCCGGGCCATGTCGAAGGGGGCGCCTTGGGTCCGCGCCTGAAGGACCAACTCGTAACTCACGCGGGTTGCGAGTATACGCCGCGCGGTCGCCCCCGCCTCTTTCCCTCCGAGACGCCTCGATGAAGCCCACCTCTCCCCCTCGCTCCGGCCGGCCCGGCTCCCCTCCCCCCGGACGCGGCGGCAAGCCCGGCCAGCGCCCGGAGAAGCACGGCCAGCGCCCCGAGAAGCTCCGGCCGGACCGCACGTCGCCGGAGCTGGGCCCGGACGGCACCCCCCAGGTGATGCTCCTGCGCCGCGGCTCCGACCGGTGGCTCGCGGGCCCGCCGTGGATCTACCGCGCGGACCTCAACGGCGACCCCGGCCTCCAGGGCGGTGAAGTCGTGCGCGTGGTGGACGGCCGCGGCTGGTTCATGGGCAAGGCCTTCTATTCGAAGCAGTCGAAGATCTCCCTGCGCTGGCTCACCAACGACGACGTCGCGGTGGACGTGGACTTCTTCCGCCAGCGCCTCCAGTCCGCGGAAAGCCTGCGCAAGCTCGCGCTGCCCGGCGAGTCGACGTACCGCCTGGTGCACGGCGAGGCGGACGGCCTGCCCGGGCTCGTGGTGGACCGCTACGGCGACTACCTGAGCGTGCAGTTCCTGGTCCCCGCCATGGAGCAGCGCAAGGCGCTCATCGCGGACCTGCTGGAGGAGCAGTTCCACCCGAAGGGCATCGTCAACCGCTCCGACGTGAGCGTGCGCCACCTGGAGGGCCTCCTCCCGGAGAAGGGCCTGCTGCGCGGCGCGCTGCCGCCGGGCCCCGTGTCCTTCGACGAGGGGCTGGTGCGCATGCGCGCGGACCTGCTGGAGGGCCAGAAGACGGGCGCGTTCCTGGACCAGCGTGAGAACCACGTGATGGCGGCGCAGTACGCCTTCGGCGAGGCGCTGGACTGCTTCAGCTACGTGGGCGGGTTCGCGCTCCAGCTGGCCACGCGCGCCAAGCACGTCACGGCGGTGGAGATTTCGGAGTCCGCCTCCGCGCAGCTGCGCGACAACGCCCAGTCCAACAAGCTCTCCAACCTGGAGGTCGTGACGGCCAACGCCTTCGACTTCCTGCGCGACGCGGTGGACGAGGGCAAGCGCTACGACACCATCGTGATTGATCCGCCCTCCTTCGCGAAGAACAAGGACGCCATCCCGGCGGCGGTGCGCGGCTACAAGGAGCTCAACCTGCGCGCCTTCCAGCTCCTGCGCCCCGGCGGCATCCTGGTGACCGCGAGCTGCACGTACCACGTGGATGAGCAGGCCTTCGAGGAGATGCTCGCCTCCGCGGCGGCGGACGCGAAGCGCCGGGTGCAGATCATCGAGCGCCGGGGCGCCGGCCGCGACCACCCCGTCCTCCTCAACCTGCGTGAGACGCGCTACCTCAAATGTTTCGTCCTGCGCATGCTGTGAGATAGGGTGGGACCCATCCAAGGGGTCCATCGAGCGGACCCCGACGTGCGGGAACGGTTCAGTCATGGCACGCCGGGATTGGGACGACGCAGACGATGAGGCCCCCGCGTCCGGGACGCGGGCGTTGGAGCGCGCCCTCCAGGAGACGCGCACCGTCTACCGCCAGGCGGACGCGGCGTACGCCCCGTATTCGTGCCCCGCGAGCGGCGAGTGCTGCCAGCTGGCCGTCACGAAGCGCCAGCCCTGGCTGTGGCTCCCGGAGTGGGAGCTGCTCAAGCGCAGCAAGCCCCTTCCGCCCCCTCGCGCCGACGGCGCCTGCCCCTACCTGGACGCCGCGGGCCTGCGCTGCACCGTGTACGCGGACCGGCCGTTCGGCTGCCGCACCTTCTTCTGTCAGCGCATCCAGGGCCCTGCCCGGCAGCCGTCGGACGAGGTGTCCAGGCTCCTCCTGCGGTTGGAGCGGATTTCACAGCGCGTGATGCCGTCACTGCGCGGGCCACGTCCCCTCCTGGAATGGTATGCCGGGGTCAGTACCGCCCCGGCCCGGGAGGAACGATGAAGACCCTGATGCAGACGCGGTGGCGGAGCGCCCACCGGAGTTCCCCCGTGTCCGCGCGGTCCAAGCCCGCAGGTGCCCGAGCATGATCCCCCCACGCTGGCTGCTTGCGCCCCAGGAGTTCAAGGGCACCTTGAGCGCGGCCGAGGCCGCGGACGCCATGGCGGAGGGGCTGCGGCAGGCCTCGCTGGACGTGGTGCTGGACGTGGCGCCGCTCGCGGACGGCGGTCCGGGCACGCTGGACGCGCTGCTCGCGGGCTCGAAGGGCGAGCGTCGACGGCTCACGGTGCGCGGCCCCATGGGCACGCCGGTCGAGGCCTGCTGGGCGCGGCTGGATGATGGGCGCACAGCGGTGGTGGAGATGGCGCAGGCCTCGGGCATCGCGCTGGTGCCTCCGGAGCAGCGAGACGCGCGCGCCGCGTGCACGCACGGCACCGGAGAGCTGATGCGCGCGGCGCTGGACTCGGGCTGCGAGCGGCTCATCGTCGGCCTCGGCGGCAGCGCCACCACGGATGGCGGCAAGGGCGCGCTGGAGGCGCTGGGCTTCCGCTTCCTGGACGCGGATGGAGCGCCGCTGCCGCCGGGGGGCGCGAGCCTCGCCAGGCTTTCGCGCGTGGACGCGAGCGGCAAGCACCCGCGCCTGGAGCAGGTGGAGCTGCTCATCGCCACGGACGTGACGGCGCCGCTGCTGGGCAACGACGGCGCCGCACGCCTCTTCGGTCCGCAGAAGGGCGCGGACGCGGCGGCGGTGGAGGAGCTGGAGGCGGCGCTGGCCACGTTCTGCCGCATCGTGGACGAGGGCCCCGCGAACCTCCCCGGCGCGGGCGCGGCGGGAGGCCTGGGCTACGGGCTCGCGGCGCTCGGAGGCGGAAAGCTCACCTCCGGATATGTCCTGGTGGCGCGGGCGTTGGGGCTGGACAGGCGCGTGCTGCTCGCGGACCTGGTGCTCACGGGCGAGGGACGCTTCGACCGGCAGACGTCCATGGGCAAGGGGCCCGTGGCGCTCGCGAGGCTGGCGCAAGCGCAAGGGACGCAAGTGGTGCTGTTCGCGGGCGTCGTGCAGCGGGACAACAAACCGGAGCTGTCCCTCTTCCGCGAGGTGGTGGAGCTGAGCGCGCAGGCCCGCCCGGGTGCCACCGCCCGGGAGGCGCTGCGCGAGGCCACCATGAAGTGGGCGCTCGCGCACCTGGGCCGGTAGCGACGGCCCTGCCCTACTCCAGCGGATCCGTCGTCCGCACCACGCGCATCCCCGCGGCCTTGAAGCCCGCCAGCGCGTCCTTCGCCACGCGCGGGAAATCCAGCGCCGCGGGCAGCGGCTCCAGCGGAGGCGCGGGCACGGGGCTCATCGCGTCCTCCAGGATGTAGATGTTCCCCAGCTTCGAGCGGTCCGTGCCCTCCAGGGACTGCTGCAGGTCGCGCAGCGTGGACAGCACGCAGTGCGAGCTGGCCTGACCGAAGACGTACACGCGGTCGAACGACAGCAGGTGCTCCATCAGCCGCGCGTTGAACTCGCCCACGCGCTGCCCCTTCACCTCCGTCACCTCCGGCGCCATCACGGAGTAGTTCTCCGTCAGCGGGTGCTCGCCCTTCAGTTCGAAGTGCGTGGGCGTGTCCCGCACCAGCGCGTGGAAGAGGCTCGCCTCGTACATCGCGGGCACCAGCGCGTGGCTCTGTCCCCCCAGGAGCGCGTGGTACGGCCAGATGGTCAGCACGTACCGGCCGCTGGCCTCCAGCCCCTCGCAGTACGCCAGGCTCTCCTCCGGATGGCGCGTCGCCCGCCAGCGGCCCTCCCGCACGTCCTTCGCGGTGATGACCGTCATGGGCGCGGGCGGACGCCCCTCCGCGTCCTTCCACCACGCCGGATGGAAGATTTGAAAGGCCCGGTGCGTGTCCAGCGAGAAGACGAGCCCCGTCAGCCGGTCCAGGTGCGCGTACAACCAGCGCAGCGTGCGCTGCGTGTCCTCCACCGCGCCCGGGACGAAGAGGCTCGCGCCCGGCGTGCAGAAGGCCACCTGCGCGTCGATGCCGAACGCCGCGATGCGAAGCGTGTCCTCGCGGGCCGGACGCACGCGGTGCTCGGCGGCGTAGCGGTGGGCCTCCTGGGAGACCTCCGCCACGCGCTCCAGGTAGAGCTGGCCGACACGTGCGTCGTCGTGGAACCGGGGAAGCGGCAGCGGCATGACGTGCTCTCCAGGCCCGTCAGCGCCGCCGCGCCCATGGCGTCAGCGGCCCTGCGGGAAGTGGCGCCGGGTGATGGACTCCACCAGCGCCTGCGTGGTGGCAGTGTAGCCGATGCGCTGCTCCTCCGGCGTCAGGCCCTCGGTCCCCACCAGCGACGGCGTGGACGGGGCCGACTCCATCAGCGGGAAGTAGCCCTGGGGCGTCGCCTCCCCCGCCTGCCCCACCAGCCCCAGCGGCCCCGTGCCCGTGCGGCGGCGGAAGAGGACGGGCGTCCCCGGCACGCTCTGCTTGCCCTCCGCCAGCTCGTTGCCGAACTTCATCACCGGCGTCGCGCCCGAGCACGACAGCTTGTAGATGGCCGCCACCCGGTCGCGCGTCAGCGTATGGGACATGGTGCGCGCCACGATGTGGCCACCGTAGCCGTAGAACTGCGTCGTCGGCTCCCAGCCCACCTGCTTGCGCAGCTCCTCGAACTCGCGCGTCATCTGCGCGTCCAGGCCGTCCTCCAGGATGATGACCGGCTTGATGCCCAGGTCGCGCGCACGCGTCACCGCGTACAGGTACTGGAGCTTCTTGTTCCCGGAGTCGAACCGGATGGAGTCCCCACCCTGCGGGTCCTCCGAGATGAGCTTGAACGCCGCGGGGATGCCCGACGTCAGCGTGTCGAAGGTGTCCAAGAGGTAGCTGGAGCGCTGCGGCCGGCGCTCGTGCATCGCGCGGTAGGCCGCGTCGTCGGAGCCGTAGCGCTGCACGTGCTCGTGGCCCATGGTGCCCACGGGAATCATGTTCAGCACCCGCGCGCCCTCCACGTTGCTCGTGCGCTGCACGCCCGCTTCCTGGCACGCGCGCAGGGCCAGCTCGTGCTGCTCCAGACAGGTCGCCGCGCGCAGGCCCACCTCGAAGATGCGCGAGGGGTCCTCGACGACGTCCACCAGCTCCTTCACCTGCGCCCGCACGCGCCGCACGTAGCCTTCCGGGTCCACCTGGATGGACACGGCTCGCACGCCCACCTGGTCCAGCGTCTCCAGGGCGATGCGCTTCTCCTCCTCGCACGACACCGTGGCCAGCGTCCGGGCCAGGGCCTCGCGGTCCTGCAGCGCCTGCGTGGCCACCTGGACGCGGTAGTTGAGCTGCAACAGCATCGGCTCCAGCCAGGACACCAGCGCGGAGGGACCCGTGATCGTCAGGATGGGCTCGCGCGGCAGGAACAGCGCGCCCCGCGGAATGGCGCGCACGGACAGTTGCGCCTTGCGCAGGATGGCCGCCTTGAAGCCCACGCCCATCTCGTAGTCGTGGCGGGCGAGGAACGCGTAGTCGTCCGGCTGCGGCTCCGGCAGGAGGCTCTGCACCCAGGCCGCCAGGTCCAGCGGCATCACCTGGGGCCCGCCCTTGCGGTGCGAGTAGTAGAACGTTTCCTTCCGCAGGGGCCAGCCGGCCTCCGCCATGCTGAACTTGTAGCCATCCGTGGCGAGCAGCGACTGGGGCATCGGGCACCGACTCCTTATCGTTGACCCCGAGACTATGCGTGTCCGCCACCCCGTACCTAGGACCAAGGGTTCCGACGGATGCGGGAAACCACGGGTGTCCCGTCACCTGTCTTTCCTCCGGCAACCGCCACACTGGGGAATACGCTGGATGCGACAGGTGCGGTTAAGCTGTCACGAAACACAACGAAGCCAGGTGCCCATGCCCGCAGAGAACGAGACGCAGAAGGTCGAAGCCGTGCTGCGCGAACATGCGATGAGCTACCCCAAGGCCCACGAGGACTTCCCCTGGGGCCACCGGGCGATGAAGGTCAACGACAAGACCTTCCTCTTCATGACCGTCGACGGCGAGAAGCTCAACCTCTCCGCCAAGCTGCCCGACTCCAAGGACGCCGCCCTCACGCTGCCCTTCACCGAGCCCACCGAGTACGGCCTGGGCAAGAGCGGCTGGGTCACGGCCCACTTCGACGAGGCCTCGCAGGTGCCGGTGCCCGTCATCAAGGCGTGGATCGACGAGAGCTACCGCGCCATCGCGCCGAAGAAGCTCGTGGACCAGCTCCCCGCCCGGGGCACCGCCGTCCCTGGCCCCGCCTCGAAGCCGGCCAAGGCCGCCGCGGGCAAGAAGCCCTCCGCGCGCCAGGCCGTGGCTCCGGCGAAGAAGGCCGCGAAGAAGGTCGTGGGCAAGGTGAAGGCCGTGGCCAAGAAGGCCGCCGCCCGCGTGAAGACCGCGGCGAAGAAGGCGACCCAGAAGGCTGGGAAGGCGGTCGCGAAGACGGCCTCCGCCGCCAAGGCCAAGACGGCGCGCAAGGCCCCCGCTCCGGCCCGCGGCAAGCGCGCCGCCACCCCCGCGCCCAAGCGCGCCCGCCGCTCTTAGCGCCAGGCACGCACGGTCAACGCGCGAAAGGAAGCGGGGCCCTTGCCGGGCCCTGCCCTTCTTTGCGCGGTGGGACTCGCGGGAAGCGGCTACTTCTTGCCCCGGCCCATGGGGCCCTTGGCCTTCGCCACGGCCGTCTTGCGGCGCGCGGCCGGCGCGGACTTCTTCGCGGGCTTCGCCTCCGGCTCCACGAAGAGCTTGTCGTAGTCGCGCATGCTGCGGCGGATGACCTCCATGGCCTCCTGCCGATCGTAGACCTCCGCGATCTCCACGCTGCGCTTCCCCTCACCGGGAATCTGCTTGTAGGTGAGGAAGTAGTGCTTCAGGCGGTCCAGCAGCGGGCGCGGCAGCTGCGCGATGTACTGGAGTTCGCCGTACACGAGGTCCGACTCCAGCACCGCGATGATCTTGTCGTCGGCCTCGTCGCCGTCGATCATCCGGAAGCCGCCCACGGGCACCGCGTGCACCAGCAGGTTGCCGTTGGAGACGACCTTCTCCGTCAGCACGCAGATGTCGATGGGGTCCCCGTCGCCGCGGATCTCCTTCACGCCGGTGCGCTCCGCGCAGCGCTTCGCCACCTGCTCGCCGCAGTACGTGCGCGGGATGAAGCCGTAGAGCGTGGGGCACTGGCTGCTGAAGCGCTGCGGCCGGTCCAGCATCAGGATGCCGGACTCCTTGTCCATCTCGTACTTCACGGCGTCCGTGGGGACGATCTCGATGTACGCGGTGACGACTTCAGGGGCCTCCGGCCCGGGCGAGATGCCATGCCAGGGGTGGGCCTGCGATGTGGTCTGGGTGCTCTTCTTCATGGAGTGTCTCCCGAGCGCTGGCGCGCCTCGGCGTACAGCCCGGCCACCGCTTCTTCCAGGCGGCGGGTAAGGGTATCCCGGTCAGCCAACGTCAGCCCTTCGGTGGGCACGGGCTTGCCCACCACCAACGCGACCTGCTGGCCCCACTGGATGGCCCGGCCGCCCTTGGGGAGGATGAGCCGCGTGCCGGAGACGGCCATGGGGACGACGGGGACCTGCGCCTGGATGGCCAGCGTGGCGGCGCCCTTCTTGAAGGGCCTCAATTCGCCATCCGGGCTGCGCGTGCCTTCCGCGTAGAACAGCACGCTGACCCGCTCGCGCAGCGCCGTCACGGCCTCCTGGAGCCGGGCCCGGTCATCCGCGCCGCCGGTGCGCTGCACGGGGATGTTGCCCGCGACGCGCATGGCCCGGCCGAACACGGGCACCTTGAAGAGCTCCGCCTTGGCGACGTAGCGCGTGTGCTTGTCGATGTGCGCGAAGTTCACCATCGCGTCGAAGTGCGACTGGTGGTTGCTCACGAAGACGACGTTGCCGTCCTTCGGGATGTTCTCCAGGCCAAAGGCTTCGTGCCGTACGCCCGCCGCCGCCAGCGCCGAGCGCCCCCAGGCCCCCAGCACCTTGTCCGCCGCCGGGTGCTGATCCAAACCGGACAGCAGCGTCACCGTCGCGGACGTCACGCCCGTGAGGCCCACCGTGGCCGTACCAGCGAACAGCGTCTGGAGCACCTTGAGCATCAGACGAACCCGTGCGCGGGGAACAGGAGGACGTCCTCGATGCGCTGGACCCCGAGCAGCAGCATCAGGATTCGGTCGAGCCCCACGGCGATGCCCGCGGACGGCGGCATGCGGCCCACCGCCTCCAGGAAGCGCTCGTCCAGGGGATACACGGCGCGGCCCAGCTTGCGGCGCAGCTCCTGCTCCTCCACCAGCCGCGCGCGCTGCTCCACCGCGTCCGTCAATTCAGAGAAGCCGTTCGCCAGCTCCAGCCCCTTCGCGTACAGCTCCACCCGCTCCGCCACGCGGCCGTCGCCGGGCTTCAGCCGGGACAGCGCCGCCATGGACGCGGGGTATTCAATGAGGAAGGTGGGCCGCTCGTGGCCGAGCCCCCGCTCCACCCGCTCCAGGAAGAGGTGGAAGAAGACGTCGTCGAAGGACGTGGAGCTCCCGGTGTGCACGCCCACCGCGTCCGCCGCCCGCTTGAGCGACGCGCCGTCCGAGTGCACGTGGATGTCCACGCCCGTGGCGCGCAGCACCGCGTCCCGCACCGTCACGCGCTCGTACGGCGTGCGCGTGAAGAAGGCGGGGTCCGCGCCCATTTCACCCTCCTTCGCGTCCGCCGCCGCCCGGCCCGCCGCCGCCAGCGCGCCCTCCAGGTCGTCCATGATGGCGTGGTAGTCCGCGTGCGGCCGGTAGAACTCCAGCAGCGTGAACTCCGGGTTGTGCGTCTGGGATACCTCGCCGTTCCGGAACACCTTGCAGATCTGGAACAGCGGCCCGGCTCCTTGCGCGAGCAGGCGCTTCATCGCGTACTCGGGGCTGGTGTGCAGGTAGAGCGTGCGCGCCTTGCCCAGGTCCGTCTCCGGGACGAAGGGCGTCTCGAAGGCGGAGATGTACGGCTCCATGCCGGGAGTGGGCACGAGCAGCGGCGTCTCCACTTCCAGGTATCCCTGGCTTGCGAAGAACTGTCGCAGGGCGGAGTAGAGGCCCTGGCGTCCTCGGGCCGCTCGCCATGGGTTTACGTTGGGCATCGGCGGGTCGGAAGTAACATGGGCGGCCCATGTCCCCAAGGATTCCGTCCCTCCTCGCCGCCGCCGTGTGTTTGCTGAGCGCCTGTCACAAGGCGCCCCCGGCGGTGGTCCCCCCTCCCAGCGAGGAAGAACTGCTGACCGGCGAGGTGAACGCCCTGTCCACGGAGGCCGCCCTCCTCCTGGAGGAGCAGCACCGGCTCGTCTGGGACTTCTGGACGGAGGGCAAGGCGGTGGACATCTCCGCCACCTACAGCGGCAAGCAGGCGCTCTTCAGCCTGGAGAACCTGCGGCGCATCGACCGGCTGCGGCACCTGACCAGGGACCCGCGCGAGCTGCGCGCCCTCACCGCGCTCCACGGCCACTTCGCCGGTGAGTTCCTGTCGCGCGAACTGGCCGAGCACAACGACGCGTCCGCCAACCTGGAGGCGTCCCTCAAGCTGAACGTGGACGGGCGCGAGGTGCGCTACCACGACCTGGAGCGGCTGCTCGCCAACGAGAAGAGCGCCCTCAGGCGCAAGGCGCTCTACGCCGCGGCCACGCCCGCGCTCGCCCGCCTCAACCAGACGCTCCTGCGCCGCGAGACGCGCACCCGCGAGCTGGTGCAGCAGATGGGCTTCGAGTCCTACGAGGCCTTCGGCAGCGAGCTGCGGCAGGCGGACCTGGAGCGGCTGGCGCAGCTGGCGGAAGAGGTGCTCCAGGCCACGCAGGAGCCGTACCGGCTGGTGATGGAGCGGCTCGCCCAGCGCGAGCTGGGGCTGCCCTTCGCGCAGCTCACCCGCGCGGACATCCCGCGCCTGTTCCGCTCGCGCGAGGTGGAGGACGCGTTCCCGAAGGGCGAGTCGCTGGCGAAGGCGCAGGCCACGGTGGCGGGGATGGGCATCGACCTGAACGCGCTGCCCAACGTGAAGGTGGACGCGCGCGACCTGCCGAGGAAGAACCCGCGCCCGCTGGCCCTGGCGGTGAAGGTGCCGTCCGACGTGCGGCTGTCCTTCAAGCCGGGCACGGGCGTGCTGCACCAGGGCCGCGTGCTGCATGAGGTGGGGCACCTCTTGCACATGGCCTTCACCCAGGAGGCCCGCTTCGAGCTGGCGCGGCTGGGCAACCCCACCGTGGGCGAGGCGTACTCCGCGCTCTTCGAGGACCTGCTGGAGGACCCGGTGTGGCTGGAGGAGAACGCGGGCGTGCTGGGGGATGCCGACAAGCGCGCCCAGTACCTGGCGGCCTCCAGCGCGCACAAGCTGTACCTCATCCGCCACGCCGCGGGCCGGCTGCTCTACCAGTTGGAGCTGCACCGCCGCACGGACGTGGATCCGCGCGAGCTCTACCGAGCCCTGATGGCGCGCACGGGCGCCATGCCCATGACAGCGGACGACGTGGAGCGCTACCTGGTGGACCAGGAGGACTTCTACCAGTCCGCCGACAGCTTCCGGGCGTGGTTCCTGGCGGGGCAGCTCCAGGGGCAGCTGAAGGCGCGCTTCGGCCCGGCGTGGTGGCGCGCGCCGGAGGCGGGCGCGTTCCTCAAGGAGCTCTGGGCCCGAGGCAGCGCGCCCTCCGCGCGCGAGCTGACGCAGGCGATTGGTGAGAACGGGCTCGCGCCGGACGTGCTGCTCTTGCGGCTGAGCACCACGCTCCAGGTGCCCATGAAGCTGGACCTGCGCCGGTTGGACGACACGCCCGCGCCGACGCCCGCGGCCCCGGCGAAGACGCCGGCCTCGACGGTGCCCCAGATGCCCCGGGCCGACGCCACGCCGCTGGCCTCGTAGGCCCCTTCCCGTCTCCACGCGTTGCACGTAGGGTCCCAAGCCATGGTGTCCGTGAAACAGCTTCGCCCCTTCGCGGGCGCCTCGCTGGAGTCCTTCCGGTCCGCGTCCGGCGCTATCGCCCTCATCCAGCAGCCCGTGGACGCCGCCTTCAAGGCCGTGGTGGCCCCGGGCATGGTGGGCCTGCGCACGGTGGGGATGGCGCACCGCTCGCGCATGGAGGAGCGGCTGCTCGCGATGCTGCGCGACTTCGACAACCTGGAGGTGCACTTCCTCCAGCCGAACCAGGACGGCGAGGAGTTCACCGTGGGCCGCACCGACGCGTGCGACCTCCTGGTGCCGGAGCCCTCCGTCTCCCAGCACCACGCCACCCTGCGCTGGAACGCGGGCGCCGGGGACTTCTCCGTGCGCGACGCCCAGTCCATGAACGGCACCTTCATCAACGGCGCGCCCCTGGGCTTCAAGGCCCAGGTGATGCTCCACGACGGCGCCACGCTGGCCTTCGGCGACGTGCAGTTCCTCTACCTGCGCGCGGAGACGCTGCACGAACAGCTGCGCCTCGCCGTGCCGGGCGCGCCCGCCCCCTGAAAAAGCGCGAAGGCCCCGCCTCCCACCTGGGAGACAGGGCCCTCGTTCACGCCAGCGCGGGCAGCCGCGGGACTACAGCAGCTTCATCAGCTCCGCGCGCTTGGCGGCGTACTCCTCGTCGGAGAGCACGCCCGCGTCCTTCAGCTCCTTGATCTCCTTGAGCCGCTGCGCCGGGCTGCGCGTGTCCGCGGGAGGAGCCGCCTGCGCGGGCTCCGCGGGGCGCTGCTGCTGCTGCTGGTTCTGCTGGTTGGCGAACATCTGCGCCATGCCGAACCCCATGCCCATGCCCATGCCCTGCATGGCGCCGTCGGATCCGCCACCGCCCTTGGCCATGCCCTCGGACGCGCCGAGCATCGCCTGGCCCTGCGCGTACTGCTGGAAGCCGCCCGCCAGCCGCGAGTACGCGACGTCCTTGGACAGCTTCTTCAGCGTGACTTCGTCCTCGGGCTTGATGCTGACGACGAAGTTGCCCATGCGGACGATGGTGAGGCCGTAGGAGTCCACGTGCGGCTTGAGGCCGGCGAGGATCTCCTGCTCCATCTCCTCCACGTAGGCGCCGCTCGTCACGTCCAGGAGCGGCCACTTCTTCTTCACCAGCAGCTCGGCGGTGCGGTCGCGCGTCACCTTGAGCACCTGGCCCTTGAACCAGCCCAGGAACTCCTCGTTGGACGCGCGGCCCATGCCGACCAGGCCCACCACCAGCTTCTCCGGCTCCGTCACGCGGATGGAGAAGTCGCCGTACACCATGGTGCCAATGCCCAGGCCCGTCTCCGGGTCGCGCACGTCGCCAATGGGGCCGCCGAACTTCACGCCCGTGTGCTCACGGTTGGAGACGAAGAAGATCTCCGCCATGAACATGTTGCCGCCGGTGAAGCCCTCCAGCAGGCGCGACAGGAACGGGATGTTGTTGGTGTCCAGCGTGTGGCGGCCGGGCCCCAGCTTCCCCTCCACCTTGCCGTCCTTGACGAACAGCGCCACCTCATCCGCGTCCACGGTGAGCTGCGTCTTCATCCGGACGTTCTTCTCCGGATACTTGTAGACGATCTCGCCCTTCGCGCTGTCCGCGCGGGCGATGAAGTTTCGCTGCGCCTCGCCCTTGATGCTGTCGAAGATCCCCATGTCTGTTTCAGCGCCTCCGTGGCCGCCTGGGCGGCAGGTCTTCAAAGCTTCGTAACCCCAACCCCTAAATGCGGGGCCGCCGGGGCGAAAGCGCCACCGCGCTCCGCCCTGCGTCCTGCTTTGGAACATAACAGCTTCACGGGCGCCTGCCCGTCCGGCCGGCCCCCTGGCAGTCCACTCTCCAACCCGCCAGTGACTCAACCCCAGCGGCTGACCAGACGTTCCCGGTCCAGGAACCGGATGCTGGCCGCCAGCAGGATGAAGTCCAGCACCAGCACCACCGCGCCCTGGATGGCGTAATACGCCATGCCCGCCTTGAGCACGCCGGCCACCTGGCCCCCCACCAGCCCCACCAGCGGCAGCACCACCAGCGCGGACAGCTGCTGGGCCATGCGCGCCTCGCTCACCCGGGCGGAGATGAGCACCGCGACGCCGTTGCCGAAGAAGGCGAACAGCGGCGCGAGCACGAACACACCGAAGCCCCACAGCGCGTTGGGCATCAGCGGCGCGCCCACCAGCGGCCACGCCACCCAGTCCACGCCCACGCAGAACAGCGCGAAGGCGACCCAGGTCAGCACCACCGCGGGCACCAGCGCGGCCAGGCACTTGCCCGCCACCAGCTCCGCCGCGGACACGGGCGACGCGAGCAGCGGCTCCAGCGTGCGGCGCTCCTTCTCCCCCGCCACGCTCTGGGACGCGATGAGGATGGGGATGAAGACGGGCATCACCAGGAACATGCCGAACCAGTCGGTGAGCGACTTGTCGATGAGGAAGCGCGCCGCGCTCGCGCCCAAAGGCAGCGTGGGGTCGTAGAAGAGCGCCACCGTGCGCAGGTCCGCGTGGTCCGGCTGGCGAACGTACGTCCACACCACGCCGATGGGCACCGTCACCATCACCAGCGGCAGCACCGCCATGGACACGAGCAGGCCCACGTTCTTGCGCAGGTCCAGCGAGTCCTTCCAGAACACCGCCAACGCACGTCGCGGCCGGAAGGCCATGCTCACGTCTCCTCTTCCCGCAGCAGGTCCAGGTACACCTCTTCCAACGGCCGCTGCGCGGGCACCACGCTGTGCACGCGAGCCCCCGCGCCCACCAGGTACGCCACCACGTCCGGCGCCCGCGCCTCATCCGCCAGCATCACCCGCAGGCGGCCGCCCTCCACCAGCACGTTGGGCCGGAAGGACAGCGCGGCCAGCGCGGGGACGAAGGCCTCCGCGTTGCCTTCCACGCGCACGTCCAGCGACTGCCCCGCGCGGCGCATCTCGCGCACCGGGCCCAGCGCCAGCAGGCGGCGGCGCACCACGGCCACGCGCTCGCACAGCCGCTCCACCTCCGCCAGGTTGTGCGAGCACAGCACGATGGTGCGCCCCTCGGAGGCCAGCTCCGCCACCGCGTCGCGCACGGTGCGCGCGGACTCCGGGTCCAGGCCGCTGGTGGGCTCGTCCAGGAAGATGACGCGCGGGTCGTGCACCAGCGTGCGCACGATGGCCAGCTTCTGGCGCATGCCCTTGCTGAAGCCGCCGCACGGGTCGTCCTCGCGGCCGCCCAGCCCGAAGCGCTCCAGGTAGTGCTTCGCCCGGGGCCACGCGACGGACTCGTCCATCTCATGCAGCTTCATGAAGAAGCGCAGGTTCTCCCGCGCGGTGAGCCGGTCGTAGAGCCCGGGCTGTTCGGTGAGCAGCCCCACCACCTTGCGCAGCGACTCGCCGTCGTGCGTGACGGAGTGGCCCCACACCTCCGCGTCGCCGCTGGAGGGCCTGAGCAGCCCCGTCAGCATGCGCACCGTCGTCGTCTTGCCCGCGCCGTTGGGGCCCAGCAGGCCGAACACCTCGCCGGGCTGCACGTCGAAGGTGAGGTCCTCCACGGCGGTGCGCTCGCCGAAGCGCTTCGCCAGCCCGCGCACGCGCAGCCCTCCCTTCGCGGGGGCCTCCGCGAGGGGAGGCGGGACGAGGATGCTCACTCGATGGTCACCAGGACGAACTTGTTGTTGATGTCGCGGTCGATGAGGGTGACGGTCTTGTCGGAGCCCACCGCGTTTCGCAGCAGGTTCACGCGGTTGTGCTCCACCAGCGCCCACTCGCGGCCGGGCCGCGACGCGTACTGGCGCATGCGCGTGTTGGCGTCGCCGGCGCGGAACTGCTCCACCGTGTTGCGCGAGTAGAACGTCTCCCCGCGCCAGTTCATCATGTACGCGGCGATGGGCTCGCCCGCCTTGCGCTGGTTGTAGTAGCGCCAGAACAGGTCGCGCTGCGTCCAGTGGTGGGACAGGTCCACCCAGTGGCCCCAGTTGAACCAGAGCGCGAACGCCGCGGCCAGGCCCCAGAAGGTGCTGAACAAGAGCACGCGCGAGCGCTGCAGCGCGGCCACCGCCGCCAGCACGCCGGCCACGCCGAACGCGAAGCCCATGCCCACCTTCACGTTGATGGTGCCGGACAGCGCCTTGAACAGCGCGTCCGACGTGGGCGGCCCCTTGAAGCCGCGCACCGCCAGCGCCACGCCCACCAGCGCCAGGCCGAAGCCCACTGCCTGGAGCACCGTGCGCCCCGGCGCCTCCTCCGGCCGCGACGCCTGCCAGAAGAGGAAGCCCGCGAGCGCCACCAGCGCCACGCCCCACAGCCCCATCGCGGACACCAGCCCCTGCGAAGCCACCGCGCCCAGCGTGGCCCCGCCCGTGAGCAGGAGGCCCAGCGCCACCGCGCGCGCCGCCGCCGGGCGCTCCAGCTTCGCCTTGGGGGAGAACGCGTCGAAGGCCAGGTACACGCCGAAGGCCAGGAGCACCAGCGTCACCAGGTCGCCCATCCACAGCGGGCGCGAGGAGAAGAACGCGATGGGCTTGGTGACCAGGTCCTGCGGATAGGGCCGGTCGTAGTTGTAGACGAACAGGTCGGTGAAGTCCTTGGGGTTCTCCGCCAGGTCCTTGCCCACCAGGATGAAGAGCACCAGGCCGAAGATGAGGCTCACGGCGTGCTCGGAGATGCCGTCCCGCCACAGCCGGTCCACGAACAGCGCGATGAGGATGGCCAGCCCCGGCAGCACCGGGAAGACGTAGTGGTGGAACTTCGTCGCGCTGGAGGCCAGCAGGTAGAACGCGAACGCCACCCACAGCACGGCGATGAGCGCCAGGTGGTCCGCCTTGTCCCGCGAGCGCAGCTTGAGGCGCGACACGACCGCGAACGCGCCGGGCAGCAGGGCCACCCACGGGAAGATGGCGAAGCCGCCCTGTTCGATGAAGTAGGTGAACGACCCGCCCGGCGTAGTGGTGTGCACGCCCGCGGTGAGGCGGTTCAGGTGGTCGTGGATGAAGAAGCGGTACCAGAACAGCTTGCCCTCGTCGTCCACGCCGTTGAAGAGCACCAGCGTCAGGTACCAGGGCACCGCCACCGCCGCGAACACGAGGATGCCCGTGCCCAGCTTCATCCGGTACATCTGCGCCCACAGCACGGGCATGGCCCGCGTGCCCGCGCGCACCTGGGCGCGGACCTCGCCGCTGGCGAGCCAGCGCAGGTGCGCCTCCAGGCTCTCGCGGTTCCAGGGGATGACGCCGGCAATCGCGTACAGCACCAGGATGACCGCGGGCAGGCCCACGCCCAGCAGGCCCTTGGCCAGCGAGGCCAGGCCCGCGAAGACGTAGAACGCGTACCACCAGGCCGCGCGGTGCTTCGTGGTGTCATCCAGCTGCCCGATGATCGCGCACGCCATGGCGCACACGAAGGTGGTGACGAAGGGCGTGTCGGTGACGGTCTGCCGGGTGAGCAGGAAGTACAGCGGCATGGTGGCCAGCACGAAGCCCGTGGCCAGCCCCGCGCGCATGTTCACCACCCGCGCCACCGCCAGCGACAGGAGCGCCACGGCGGTGATGCTCAGGAGCGCGAAGGGCATGCGCATGCCCCACTCCGTGTAGAGCCCCATGGCGCCGTCGCCGCGGAGCGCGCCGACGAGGTTCATCCCCAGCGCCTGCATCCACATGGTGAGCGGCGGCTTGGAGAAGAACCACGCGTTCTCCCAGAAGGGATAGACGTAGTCGGAGCGCTGGATCATCTCCCGGCCCACTTCGCCGTAGTGCGTCTCCCAGGGGTCCCACAGGCCGACCGCGCCCAGGTAGGGCACGAAGAGCAGCGCCGCGAAGCCCGCGGTCGCCAGGACCACGCGCGCGCTGAAGGACAGGGCCATCCACCGCCGCCCCCATGAAGACGTCAGGGTGTCATCACCCAGGATGGCCTGGGTGAAGGTGGAATCCCCCTGCGGGTTCTTTTCGCCGTCGCTTGCCACGCGCGCGTGCTCCTTCGTCGTCCGGGACGGGCCACCGTGCACCCCACGGGGCCGGGGGGCTTATACCCCCACCACCCCCGCCGGTCGACCGACCTGGAAGGGAGTGCGTCGTTCTCGCGCCAGCGCATGCGCTTCCGCGTGCACAGGGGCTGTGCAGGCGCCTGCACAGCCGCACGGGCAAGTCCGCGAAAGGCCGTCCCTCAGTCAGGGGCACGGGCCTTGTAATGGCCCCCCATCACGAAGCCTGACCGCGTGGCCGGAACGCGGAGGGCCGCTCGTCGCTCAATCTCAAGAGGAGCAGTGATGCTGGTTTCAGCGGTGACCCTGGGCTGTGCCCTCCTGCTGGGTCAGGTGGAGGTGCCGGAAGCTCCTGAGGCTCCGGTCGAAGCTCCGGTCGAAGCTCCGGTGGAGCCAACACCGGAGCCGGAGCCATGGGACTTCCAGATGGCCGTTCCGAACGCGTCGTCACCCCAGCAGCCCCATCACGGGCAGGCGCGGTGCCTCGCCCTGCCGCCCACGCCCGCCGTGCCATCCGGGGCGTGGCGCGCCCGCTGCGACGACGTGAAGAAGGAGTGCCTGGTGTCGCCCGCCCATGAGCTGGACGTGGAGGGCCATGAGAAGGACCAGTCCCTTCAGCGGGTGGACAGGTGCGTGTCGAACCTGATGCCCACGGAGCTGACGCGCCAGTACCGACTGGTGCCCGCCATCGCGGAGGCGCCGCCGGGCTGGTACCGCGACGAGCGCGGCCGGGTGCTCCAGTACAACTTCGACCTGCACCGGCGCGTCTACGTGGGCGGGGCCTGGGCGCCGCGCTGGCTGCGTGGGACGGACCGCCTGGACCAGCGCGTGCGGGTGGACTTCGGCGTGGACCTGGAGTGGCCGGGAGACTCGGACCGGCTGCACCGGATGACGCTCCTGGACACGGAGCTGTACCTGGGCGACGCGGCCTCCTACGACGCCACGCTCCTGCGCTACGACTTCCGCAGCCAGAATGACGCGCCGCTCTTCCGGGTGACGACCTTCTACGGCCGCCCCCGGCGCTTCGACATCTACGCCAACCTGGGCTTCTGGATGGAGGTGCTCCACGGCGAACAGGTGCGCCGCGAGGACGCGCACGCGGACTTCCTCTCCGTGGCCGCGACGAACGTGACGCTGGACCTGTGGCACTCGAGCGACCTCGTGTCCTACGTGCGCGTGCGGACCGGGCCCGCCGTGGAGCGCGACCGGACGAACGGCTTCTTCACGCTCGTTCCCGCTGCGGCGCTGGAGGGCGACTTCACCCTGGACCGGGACGGCTTCCACCACGTGCGCTTTGGCGCGGAGGCCCAGAAGGTGCTCCTCGCGCAAGCCGTGGAGGGCCGGCCCCTGCGTCCGGAGCGGCTGAGGCTGCGCGCGGGCTATGAGTTCATCGCCCTGGCCATCAACGACCAGCCCGTGAGCGTGACGCTGGACGGACGCGGGACGTGGCGCGACGACGTGGCGAACGCGCCCGCCGGCTGGGAGTGGTCCGCGCAGGCGGGCCTGCGCTTCTCCATGTGGGCCCCGGCCAGAAGGACCGCGCCGGAGGCCTCTCCTGGAAAGAGCTAGGCCCGGGATGGTGGCGCTCGCGCTCGCATTGCTTCTGGGCACCGCGCCCGGCCTGTCCTGTGAGGGCCAGACGGCGGCCGGGGAGCCGTTCCCCACCTGCTTCGACCCCGGCACCGGCTGGGTGCTGGGCACCCAACTGCGCGTGCAGGACGGCGCGGAGGAACTCGCCGTGCGCACGGGGTTCCTCGTCCGCACGGTGCGCGAGAGCGACAGCAAGGCGGACTCGCTGTGGATCAACTCGCACCGGCTGCTCATGACGGAGGCGTGGGGCGGCGCACGGAAGGGGCTGACCTTCACCGCGTACGACGGACTGCTGCGCAGGCACGTGGAGGAGGGCTCCCTGCTCATCTCCATCGGCCGGCCCCGGAACATCCCCTTCCCGTTCGACGTGGCCCTCGCCCTGCGCGCGGCGCACCTGGAGCGGCGCGTCTTGGAGGGCCCGGGCTGGACGCTGGAGACGGGCCGCGTGGGACTGCTGCTGGATCCGCTCCGCACGAACACGGAGTGGGGCTGGCTGGCCGTGGGGCCCGCCGCGAGCCACGCGCTGCGACACGCGCCGGAGGGCACCCGGAACGAGGTGTCCCCCTTCACGTCCCTGCTGCTCGACGCGGGCTGGGAGACGCGGGATGGCAGGTGGGCCCTGCGCGCGACGGGGCTCGCGGGCTGGAGCTTCGACTTCGACGGCGGCGCCCGGTTCCGGGCGCGGGGCGAGGTCGCGCTGGAGCACGTGCTCCTCGCGGTCAACGACGCGCCGGTGTTCGCGCGGCTCACGGCCACGGGCGTGCGCAGCGACGCGGGCCTCTTCCGGCGCGACGAGGGAATGCTGGGCGTGGGGCTCGCGGTGCGCCCGTTCGGCGAGCGCTGAGCTCCCGCGTCACCGCCTCTGGGGAGACGGCCCCGGCGCCTCGACCGCCGCCTTCAAGGCGCCCTCGGCCGCGCGCAGGCGCGCATCCCGGGGGTCCACGCGGCGGGCCTCTTCCAGGCGCAGCAGGGCCTCGGCCGTGTCCCCCCGCGCCAGCGCGCAGCGCACGCCGGCCTCCAGCGCGCCCGTGTCGGACGGCCCGTACACCCGGGCCTCCGCCGCCGAGTGACAGCCTGCATCCACCTGTCCAGACTCGAAGTACGCACGGGCCAGCTCCACGCGCGTGTCCACCTGCGTCGGTGCCAGCCGCACCGCCGAGGCGAGGGGCTCCACCGCATCCGCCGGCAGCCCCCACCGCCGCAGCGCATGCCCCAGCTCCCGCAGCGGCCCCGCCACGCCCGGCACCAGCAACGCCCGGGCCCTCGCGACCCGCAGGCTCGCGGGTTCCTCGAAGCGCACGTCCGCGGTCATCCGCTCCATCACCCGCGCGTACGCCGGGTAGGCCTGTGGCCAGGTGAAGACGAGCCGGTACACCCACTCTCCTCGCGGCACGAACCACGCCACCAGGTGCGTCCGCCCCCCCACCCCGTCCAGCTCCGCGCGGATGCGCTGCGCGGGCCGGCCCCCCAGCGACGCGGGCTCGACGGCGCCCACCGACAC
>NZ_RAVY01000081.1:0-38903 GCF_003611625.1 Corallococcus sp. CA054B | reverse complement strand
GTCGCCCACGTGCACGACGACGTCCTCTTCGAAGGCACGGTGACGGTGGATGGCGAGCGCATCGACGTGAAGGGCGCGCCCGGCCTGCAGAAGCACCTGTGGGGCCACCGGCGGCTGGAGGAGCCTCCTCCGCGTGTGGATGGGGACGGCCGTGGCCACCCTCTGGGGTGACGGCCCGCCGCTCCCCTGAAGCCCATGCGCCATCGACTGCGGAGACACCTCCAGTCGCTCCTCCGGGTGACCCCCGGAAGACCGGCCCTGTGGGCGGGCATCCGGGCCGCCGTCGCCACCGCCCTGCCCTTGTGTCTGTCGTTCCTGACCACCGTGCCGCAGGCCGGCTGGGCGGGCCTCACGGGGCTGCTCGTCACGCTCGCGGACAAGGGCGGCTCCTACCGCGCGCGAGCGCGCGTCATGGGGGTGGTGACGGTGCTGGGGGCGCTGGTCGGACTGCTCGCCGCACCCGCGGGCTACACGTACGAGGTGGACGCCACGCTGCTGCTCCTGGGCGTCACGGCGGCGAACTTCGCGCGCTGCTACGGCGAGACCGCGGGCTCCGTGGGAGGGCAGCTCGCCGTCATCTTCGTCGTGTCGCTGGGCGCGCCCGCCGCCTCGCCGCGAGAGGCGCTGCTGCGAGGCGCGGCACTGCTGCTGGGCGGCCTGTGGGCGATGGCGCTGTCACTACTGCTGTGGCCGCTCAGGCCCTACCGCCCCGCACGCCGGGCGGTGGCGCAGGTGTACGCGGCGCTCGCGATCGCCGCGGAGGAACTGGGGAGGGCCACGCGGGACGGAGCCACGGCCGAGGCGTGGGCGGAGGGGTTGATGCGCCACGCACGGATCCGCCCGGACATCGAACGGGCGAGGGACGTGCTCGCGGCCACGCGGCGAGGGAGGCCGGACGAGTCCAAGCGCGGCGAGCACCTGCTGGTGCTGGTGGAGCTGGTGGAGCCCATGGTGGCGCTGCTCAGCGCGCTCGCGGAGGCGATGCAGGTGGTGGGACGCGACCCGCACATGCACGCGACGCGCGAGCGGGTGATCAAGCTGTGCGAGGCCTTCGGCGCGATGGACCAGTGGGTGTCGCGGGCGCTGCTGCAGGAGCGCAACGAGGGCATGCGCGGGCCCCCCCGGCTGGCGCTGAGGCCCCGACGCCGGCAGCCCGCGAGGATGGCCGCGCCGCCGGTGCGGCAGAGCTCGGAAGGGCCGCTGTCCACGCACGTCGCCACGCTGCTGGACCGGCTGCGCGAGCACGCGGGCGTGGCGCACGAGACGGCGTCGGGCCTGCTCTTCGGAGACCCGGTGTCGGCGCGAGGCAAGGGCACGGTGGGCGGCCCCAGGCAGGCGCCGGGGTTCTCCCTGTGGCGTCCGATTCGCGACCACCTGCACGCGGACTCGGTGGTGCTGCGGCACGCGCTGCGCACGGGGATGGTGGCCACGGCGGCGCTGGGGCTGACGCGGGCGTTGCAGGTGGGCGACGCGCACTGGGTGAGCCTCGTGGTCATCTCCATCCTCCAGCCCTACGCGGGCAGCACGGAGGAGCGCGTGCTCCAACGCACGCTGGGGACGCTCCTGGGCGCGAGCCTGGCGGCGCTCATCGCGACCCTGGTGCACACGCCGCCGATGATGATTGGCGTCATCAGCGTGCTGACGGCCATCTCCGTGGCGCTGCTGCCGCTGAACTTCGGCGCGTTCCAGGTCCTGCTCACGCCGGACTATCTGTTGATGGCCACGCTCAGCTCCGGGGACTGGACGGTGGCGTCGCAGCGCTCGCTGGGCGTGCTCATCGCGGGGGCGCTGGCGCTGGTGGGCTCGTGGACGCTGTGGCCCAGCCCGGAGCGCCGCCGCTTCCCGGACGCGGCGGCCTCCGCCCTGCGCGCGGACGGGAAGTACCTGCAACAGCTGGTCACCCACCGCAGCGGTACGGAGCCCGCGGTGAACGAGGAGCGCCGCCTCCTGGACCAGGCGCTGCTGGAGGCGGAGTCGTCCTTCCAGCGCCTGATGACGGAGTACCGGGGCCCGCCCGGGCACCTGGAGCCGGGCATGGCGCTGCTCACCTACGCGCGCAGGTTCGCGCTGGCGGTGACGGCGCTGGGCACGGGGCGCTTCGAGGGGAGGACGACGTCGGTGCTGCCGCAGCAGCTGGCGCAGCGGGCCAGTGACAGCCTGGAGCTGCTCGCCCGCGCGTTGCAGGAGCGGCGCGAGCCTCCGCCCCTGCCCGCCCTGGCGCTGCCGCGCAGCAGCGACGATCCCGTGCTGGGGAAGCTGCTGGAGCGCGTGCCCCGGCAGCTGGGCATCCTGCACGGCGCGGTGGCGCGAATCAGCGAGGACCCGTCGCTGCGCTGACGCGACATTGTCACGCGATGTGAAGACAAACGATACTCATGGAATGCCCCGGTCCCCCAAGCCCTTCTCCATCGCCAACCTCCGCAAGGACAACCCCCAGTTCAATCCGTTCGACGTCCTTCAGCGTGATGTCGAGGAGCCGGAGCCGGGGCCCGAACGCAAGCCGGCGCCCCACAAGACGGCGCTCCACTTCGTCTGGTACGGGACGGGCAAGCCGAACGACGCGAACACGAAGACGCCGAAGGCCATCGCGTCTGGCTTTGCCTCCGCGACGGTGTACTTCTGGTGCCTGCCCCAGATGGCCCCCGAGTTCGAGCGGGCCCTGGGCAAGCGCGTCAAGGTGCACGGGCTGGACGAAGTCCTGGAGGCGCCGGTCGTGCGCAAGGAATTGGGCGCGCTCCTGATGGACAAGCTGGACCAGCTCCTGGCGTTCTACCTGGCGAACAAGGGCCACGCGCCCGCCAAGGACATCCTGACGTTCCTGACGCTGGGCGTGAACGGCGGGTACTTCCTCGACGCGAACTGCGTCATCGAGGACCGCCAGCAGTTCGAGAAGATGCTCGCGCAGCCACCCAAGGTCCCCACGTTCCTCAAGCTCGAGGACAGCCTCACCTTCAATGCGAAGCACCCGTCCTTCATGAAGGACGAGTTCGCCCTGCAGATGGGCATGGAGGAGGACCCCACGGATGAGCTGACGCAGCTCAACGGCACGGACATGTGGGCCATGTACGCGCCGTCACGGCACCCGATGATGTGGACGATTGCCCGCCACTACATCGCCCGGGCGGAGGCGTTTGGCTTCTGCGGGGCGCCCGTCCAGCCCAAGAGCCTGCGCTCCCAGCTGCGCAACACCTTCACGGATGCGGAATTCGCCCAGCAGAAACGCACCCTGGCCGGCGCATTGGGAATCCAGAGCATCTTCTCCGGCATGGTCGAGCACATGCGGCGCCATGCGCAGTACCGGCCGGAGGACGCGAACTGGAAGGTGGACTCCGTGAAGAACGGACAGGTCGAGGGCAGCGGTCGCGCCCTGTCACTCGCCTCCGCGAAGGCGGACTACTGGGTGGAGGACCTGGGCATCACGAAAGGCCACGGAGACAGCTGGACGAAGTAGGCATCCATGAGCAAACCGTGATGACTCAAGGCTGCGTATCCTGGAATGAATCCTGTTCCTGAACGCACCTGGAGCCATCTGAGTGAAAGACTCCCCGAACGACTCGACTGCTGGATGGCCCCGGGGCGCGGTGCTGGCCTTGCAGGTCCTCTGGCTCGTCGCGGCCCCGGCCTGCGCGACGGGCACGTCATTCCAGCGGGACACGTCCCTGGCCTCGCACTTCAGTGAAGCAGCCGAGCACATCGAGGCCCGGGCCCGCGCGGTGGACATGGCCCGGTCGCACGACGTGCGCATGGAACACGTGGAGCTGCGCGACCGGATGCACACGCTGTCCATCGAGATGATGCTCTCGGGTCCCGAGGCCTGGGGCCCCGGACAGGTCGCGCTCGGGCGAGGGGCGCTGGCCCTGGGCGACCTGAACGCGGCCCGCCTGCACGTGGAGGCCGCGTGGAGCGCGGGCTTCCACGAGCCCTCCGCGGCGTGGACCCGGGCCCTGGTGCTCAGCCAGCACTACCGCGAGCAGCGCGTCGAGGCGTTGACCGTGCTGGATCCGGATCAGCGGAGGGTGCGCGAACAGGCCGTGGAACGTGAGTACCGCGAGCCGGTGCTCGACATGCTTCGTCGGGCGCGGGGGAAGGAGGCCCCGTCGGCGGACTACGGCGCGGCGCTCGTCGCCCTGCACGAGGACCGGCTGGACGCCGCGGCGGACCTGCTGGAGGCCGTGGCCGCCGCATCTCCCTGGTTCGTCGAGGCGCCACTGCTGCGCGCGGACGTGCTGCTGCTCCGCTCCGCACAGCTGTGGGAGGAAGGCCACAAGGACGCGGCCCGGGCGCAACTGGAGAACGGCCGCAAGTCCCTCGCCGCCGCCAGGAGCACGGCGGAGAGCCGGATGCAGACCCACCTGGCGCAGGTCCGGTTCGAGTCCGCCGTCATCGCCCTCCTCCGTACCGACCTGCCCGGCACCATGCCCTCCTACGACCGCGAGGAACCGGTGCCCGGCGTCATGTCCTTTCACGGCCCCGAGGGCTCGGGTCCCGCGGGCCGCGCCTTCAGCGCGCTTGACGCGGCGTCCCGGCTCAATCCCGCCGCCCCCGTCCCGCCCTGTCTGCGGCTGCGATTGCTCAATGCCCTGGCGGAGCATCCCCGGCGCCAGGAGGCCTTCAACGGCCACCTGGCCCAGCACGCGAGCGAAATCGCCAACGTGATGCTGGCCCGCGACCCCACGAACCGCTGCGTCCGTTTTGAACGGCTCCGGACCCAGGTGTCCCGAGAGGAGAAGGCGAGACAGGAACGTTTCAGTTCATCGATGCCCTCGGTGCAGGACCTGTTGAAGGCCATTCCCCCAGCCGAGCGGGGCCTCGAGTTCGACCTCCTGCACGCCCGGATCCTGGAGCACGAGGTGGCGCTCGAAAACGAATGGGGAGGCCCTCGGGTCGGATACCGGCACGGCGCGCACCGGGACCAGGCGATCAACGTCTGGAAGGGCATCCTCGCGCGCGAATACCGCGTCCCCGCGTATTGGGTCCGGTTCGGGGAGCTCCTCGTGGACCGGAGCCTGGACCCGTTGACGGTGAACGGTGCAGGGGACCTGGACCTGGCGGAGGAGGCCTGGGACAAGGCGGGTGCCCTGCGCACGAAGGCGCCCGGCCTGTGGCTGCTGGGAGCCCACGTCCAGATGGCGAAAGCCCTGCGCCACCAGTCCCGGGGCGAGGCCACCGGTCTCACGTGGAAGACCGCCGAGTTCCGCCTTCGCGAGGGCCTCACCGCGCATCCGCGTGAATCGTCACTGCATCATGGACTGGGCCAGGTCCTCCTGGAGCAGGCGAAGGAGCGATGGGCAAGCGGAGGCGATCCCACCGGGTTGCTCGATGCGGCGGAGGCGGCGCAGGCAGAAGCCACGACGCTGGATTCGGGGCATGGCCCGGGGAAGCGGGCGCATGCGGACATCCATGCGCTCCGAGCGGAGTACGCCTGGCGGCGAGGGGAGGATCCTTCCAGCCACGTGGACAGGGCCGAAGCCTTCTATCTCCAAGCCATGCCCGAGGGCCCCTCGAGCGCGGAGGCCGTCCTGGGCCTCATGCGGGTGCTTCAAATCCAGGCGCGCTTCCTGCTGGAGCAGGGGCGGGATCCGCGGCCCGCCTTCGACCGCGGGGTGAAGTCCATCGACCTGATGGCCCGTCTTGCCTTGATCCGGCGAGTCCAATACCTGCGACTCGCGGCCGGGGACTCTCTCTTGCTGGCCCGGTGGATGTCCCGGACGGATCCACGGCAGGCGGAGTTGCACTTCGACGCAGCGGAAGCCACCCTCACCAAGGCCCTGGAGAACGTGCCTCGGAGTCAGGAGGTCCGTCTGGATCTGGGTGAGTTGAACCGGTCCCGGGCGGTGGCGAGGAAGGCCGCCGGACAGGACGCGGAGCCCTTGCTGGCAAAGGGACTCGCGCTGGCGGACGCGTTGCTCAAGGAGCGTCCGAACTGGCCCGAAGCGCTCTTGCTGCGCGCGGCAATCCTGCGCACGAAGGACCCGGTTTCGCCCGAGGCCCACAAGGACCGCGATGCGGCACTGAAGGCCAATGCCAACCTCGCGCCCGGCTGGAGGCGTCAGTTCCCGGAGGACGGGCCCAAGGCGCCTTGAGCGCCGCGGGTCAGAGAGTCGTCGGCGCGGGAGGAGCGCACGCGGACTGATAGTCCTGGAGCTTTCGCTGGAAGCGCTCCCGCTCGGACGCGAGCCACTCCGCGGGCAGCATCTCCACGGCCTTGCGCTGTTCCGCCAGCGCCTCGGTGCACTGGTTCAGTCCGAAGTGCGCGGCGGCGGCGGTCTCCAGGACGTAGGGGTTGGGGTGCTTGCCCAGCGAAGTGCGGCGGATGGCGGGGCGCAGTGCCATCAGCGCGTTGGAGTGCTGACCCGCCTGGACGCGCTGCCAGGCCATCTCCGTGGCGATCCACCAGTCTTCGGGCGCCAGTACGTAGGCCCGGGCCAGCACCCGGGGATAATGCGGATGATCCGGTGCATGGACGGCGAGCTGCGCGGCCAGGTTGGTCCAGGCTGATGTGCTCGTGGGGGACCACCCCACCCTCTTCCGGGCCCACTCCAGCTTCAGCTCCGTGGACAGGTCCGGGTCTTGGGGGCCACCGAAGTTGAGATTGAAGCTGGCGGTGTACGGACGGCTCATCGGATGCCCCGCCAGCATCCACGGCGTGTACCTGTGCGCGGAGAGCTGCGCGATGATGTGCTCGGCTTCATGGTCCGGCCCATTCTCGATGACCTGACAGTCGCGCAGGCGGCCATCCACATCCAGCCGGCAGCCGATGATGGCCAGCGCGTACTGGGCGTGGCTGAACCGCGGCTCCCTCTTCTTGGGGCGCACCTCCTCTCCCTCGACCTTGACGGCAAGCCGCACCTGCTCCTTCAAGAACACGCACGCCTGCTCGTAGTCCGCGTTGCATGCGGCTCGCAGGCTCCCCAAGGCGCGGCGAAGCTCCGCGTCGGAGGGATTTCCTTTCAGGAGCTGGACGACCTCTTCGAAGACACGGGGTGCCTGGCCGGGCTCCAGCTCCAGGTCAGGAGCATTCCAGGAAGCCAGCGCGTCGCTGGTGACGACCCCGAGGTTCGCGGCCTGGGCGACGTGGCGCTCATAGGAGCTCGGGTTGGCCAGGTAGGCCTGCATGGCCAACGCCAGATGACCATGACTCGCCGTGGGAGGGGGAAGACCGTAGTGGCCGCACCCCGTTGAAAGGCACAGCAGGAAGAGGAACAGCAGATGCCAGGACATGGCGCCGCACTGTAGCGCATGGCCTCAGGGAGTCGCGGGAGCCACCACGGACGTCGTGGCGGCGACCAGGTTTCCCGCGCCGTCCTTCGCCAGGCCATACAGCTTGATGGCGCCCGTCACGACGGGCAGGCGCACCCTCCACGTACCGGGAGTGGCTCCCTTCCGGGACTCCAGCATCGTCACGCGGTCGCGTTCCGCTCGGTTGGGCGCGCCCCGGAAGTTGTAGGCGAAGGAGACCTCCAGCGGCGTGGTGGAGGTGACGTCGAAGGCCACATCCGCCCAGTCTTTCTCCAAGCCCCGGACCTCCAGGCGCACCGGCACGGGCAGTGCGGGCGCTGGCTTCACGCCCGTGTACGCATCCCGCACCGCGTGCCACGCCGGCCGCGTGGACGTACCGGACAGCATCCCCAGCCACAGCCCGGTGTGGTCCAGCGCCGCGCTGTAGTTGAAGACGAACAATCCCAGACACCGGCCCGACTGGACGTGGGGAGCCAGCGCGTTGCGCCAGCCGTCCACGATGACGGCGTACTTCTACTTCTCCCCGTCACCGGGTTCCTGGGGCACGCCGCGAGTGTCCTTGGGGGCCTCCCATTCGCCCTGCGCACCGAACTCCGTGATGAACCACGGCTTGCGGCCACCGGCCTGCCTCACCGCGTCCGCCAGTGCATGAATGCCCCTACCGTAGACATTCAAGCCATACGCATCCAGCGAGGGCACGTACTTCTCCCAGAATGGGATGCCCAGCGTCCAAGCATCCACGGACAGCACCGGGTGCGCGGGGTCCGCCTTCTTCACCGCGCGGACGACCTTCTCCAGGAAGCGCGCGTAGGCGACCTTGGACGGCTCATCCGGCGAATTGAGGATGACCTCGTTGCCCACGCCCCAAGCGAGCACCGCCGGGTGGTCCTTGAAGCGGCGCACCTTCGTGACCGTTGCCTGGAGCTGCGCCTCACGGCCCTTGGCGTCGCGCACGTAATCAAAGGCGTCGTCATTCTCCATGCCCGGGCGGCCCGGCCGCAGCCACAGTCCCACGAGCACACGCAGGCCATGCTTCCGCGCGGCATCGAGCAGCGCGAGCGTTTCATCACCCGTGCCCCAGGTGCGCAGCGTGTTGACGCCCAGGGTCTTGAGTTGCTCGCAATCCCTGTCGAAGTTCGCGGGCCCGCCCGTGCCGCTGAAGGTGACGCCCTTCGCAACATAGGGCTGGCCGTCCACCTCCAGCTTCCAGCCCTCCCCTGCCTTCAGGATGGCGGTGCGAGCCTCCGCGGCCTTTGCGGGGCAAAGGAGCACGGTCAACAGCAGGAGGCCGGCAGTGAAGGGGGTAGCAATGGCCATGAGCGAGAAATCTAGAACGCCTTCCGAGCGGGCCGGCGACCAGCTCAATCATGGTGTTCGAACAACGAGACTCTGGCCCCCCACTGTCGGACAGGTTTGAAAGGTCACGGTGGAGAGACCGCATGAATGGCCAGAGAATGTGCAGATGTCAGGAGCAGCGGTCCTTCGCGTCCGCGACCAGGTCCGAGCGATGCATGGGATTCGCGGTAGGGCCAGGCGGAAAGGCGGTGTTGTCTTGAGGCTGGAGGGGAGCGGATGGAGCGGCGACTTCGGCGGTGAGCGCCCGGTGCAGGGCGACGGCGAAATCGATGGCCGTCCATTCTACTTCCGTGCGCGCTGGGACTCGTGGGAGCTGGACGTCGACGACGCGCCCAGCGCCCTAGCACTTGTCATAGACCCCCGGCGCACCAGGTGACTTGCGGCGGTAGCACATGCGCACCTCGTTCTCGGCGTCCCTGCAACTGGACTCATAGACGCTCTCACCCGAGGGCATGTCGACGAAACTGCCGCAGTCCCGGCTGGACTCCTTGACCTGGAGGAAGCGTGGGAAGGCATCTCCCACCGGGGTGACCTTCACCTCGGTCGCACCATTGACGAAGCCCATGTGGCTTCCCGACTCGATGGTGAAGATGGAGCGCAGCGTGCCCTCCTGTGCCTCCCAGTACGACAGCGTCTGGTATTCGTTGCGCGAGTCCGCATCGGTCTGTTCGACCCGGAAGACCTGCCGCACCGGGTCGGTGAGGTTCTCGAAGGAGAACACGGCGCGATAGGCTTGGCTCTCCACCACGCCCGGAAGGAAGTCCATCGGGATGGCGCAGAAGGTGTTCTTGCCTCCGAGAGGATGAAGCACCACCCCATCCAGCAGTCTCAGCCCATCACACGCCTGCCCCCGCGCCTGGAGGACGAAGTCCTGCGTGTCCGCCAACAGGATGCGTGCCCGGAAGACGTCGAGCTGCGCGGACACCTGCCCCTCCTCTTTCAGGCACTCGCGCTGCTCCCACGCGGAGTCCAAGCCCAGCGGGTGGAGGAGCTTGCGCAATCCGGCGGTCGTCTTCGCAGCGCGCACCTGCTTCTTCAATTCCTGGGGATCCACCACGACGCGGAGCGCCGGTGGACATGCGTCCTGGCTGCCCTTGCTGGGGGGCGTGGAAGACGGGGGCTCCTCGGCGACCGCAGGAGCTGTCATGAGGACCACCAAGAGCACGGCGGACCAGAGGCGAGACGTCGCGGCTGAAAGGTGCATGGGCATGAATGGACGCGCGATCCTGACATACACCTGCAATGGCAGCCAGCCTGCCCGCCGGGTACTCAGGACCGGTGGGGTCCACGTACGGGTTTCGTGCTACTCCGGCGCGGTGGACCCGCTTGTCACCCTCCTTGAACCGGCCCCCCGAGCGGATGAAGTGCCAGGTGCGTTCCCGAGCCCCTTCGACGCCGTGGGTCCGCACGCCCTCGCGCGCCGGGCCGCGGAGGCGCTGCAGGCCACGCTCCGCGAGGGTTTCATCGCGCCCGGGCTCCCGAGCTCCATCCTTCAGGGGCCGGACGGCGGGAAGATGTTCGGCGTGCTCGTGGTGCGGCAGCCGGACGGAACGTTCGGCGTGCTGCGAGCCTTCTCCGCGATGCTCGCGGGACGCTGGGACGTGCCGGGCTTCGTGCCCCCCGTGTTCGACCGCGAGGCTCGGGCCCGCGTGGAGCCGGTGGCCGACGCCACGGTGAAGGCCCTGCTCGCGCGCGCCGAAGCCTGGAGCACCTCCGAGGAGCTGCGGCGTCTGCGCGAGGACGATGACGCCCGCCAGTCGCGTGAAGCCACCGAGCGCGAAGCCATGCGCCTGCGCCACGACTCCCGGCGCAGACAGCGCCACGAACGCCGTGCGGCAATCCTGGCCATGCCCTTACGCACGGAGCCGCTGGGCGAGGAGCCTCCGTCAGCGCAAGCCTCGCCCCCACTCGCGCTCTCGGAGGCCACTCGCCCCGAGGCGTCGCCTGTCGCGCTCACGGAAGCCGAGCGCACCCAGGCACTGCACGCGCTCGACCAGGAGAGCAGAGGCGACAAGGCGGAGAAACGCAGGTGGGACGCGGCCCAGGAAGAAGCCCGGCGCCTGCTCGCCCCTGCCCGTGCGAAGGCGGAACGTCGCGTGCGCGCGCTGGACCGCCTGCGCCGCATCGTCTCACGCGGCTTCATGAAGCAGTTCCACGACACCTACGCCATCACCAACGCCCGAGGCGAAACCCGCCCCCTGCGCTCGCTCTACGGCGGCGCGGAGCCCCCGTCCGGCGCCGGTGACTGCGCGGGCGCGAAGCTGCTCGCCCATGCCTTCGCGCACGGACTCCAGCCGGTGGCGCTCGCGGAGCTCTGGTGGGGCACGCCGCCCGCGTCCGGGGGCCGCATCCAGGGCGCCTTCTATCCAGCGTGCCGCGACAAATGCGGCCCCCTGCTCCCGTTCATGCTGGAGGGCCTGGAGGTCTCCGCGCCCCGCGTCTTCGTCCCGCCGCCCGCACCCACGCCGGAACTCTCCATCGTCTTCGAGGACGCGTGGCTCGTCGTCATCGACAAGCCCTGCGGCCTGCTGTCCGTCCCGGGCCGGGATGCCTCCCTCCTGGACTCGGTGCTCACCCGCCTGCGCGCGCGATACCCGCACGCCACGGGGCCGCTGCTCGCGCACCGGCTGGACCTGGACACGTCCGGGTTGCTCGTCGCCGCGCTGGACAGCCGCACGCACGCGTCCCTTCAGCGCCAGTTCCTCCACCGCGACGTGGCCAAGCGCTACGTGGCGCTCATCGACGGTCCCGTGCACGGCGACGCGGGCACCATCACCCTGCCCTTGCGCGTAGACCTGGACGACCGTCCCCGGCAGATCGTCGACGCCGTGCACGGAAAACCCGCGGTCACCGACTGGGAGGTCCTCCACCGCGCAGCGAGCCACACGCGCGTGGCCCTCCGTCCACGCACCGGCCGCACGCACCAGCTCCGCGTCCACGCGGCGCATCCGCAGGGCCTGGGCGCGCCCATCGTGGGAGATCCGCTGTACGGACACGCGGGCCTGCGCCTGCACCTGCACGCCGAAACGCTGTCCTTCGTGCATCCGGCGACGGGGCAGCGCGTGTCCTTCACCCGCGCCGCCCCGTTCTGAACGCCCGCGTCAGTTGACGAGCAGCACCTTGCCCACGCCGCCCTGCTCCGCGACCTTCTGGGCCTCGCGCGCGTCGTCCAGCTTGAAGGTCCGGCTGATGGGAATCACCAGGTCCCCCTTCGCCGCGCTCACCGCGATCTGCTCGAGCCTGTGGGCATCCGGATGGGCCATGAAGCTGCGCACGATGAGCCCCTTCTCCTTCGCGCCCTTCGGTTCCCCCAGCACGGTGCCCACGGTCCCGCCGTGCTTCACCTTGTCGAGCACCGCCGCCACGGCCTCACCGCCCACCGTGTCCGCTACCGCGTCGAGCGTGGGCAGCCTCGCGATGTCCTTCGGATCATCCAGCGCGACGACGCCATCCACGCCCAGACCCTGGGCCTCCTCCACCTGCTTCTTGCGCACGCCCGCCCAGATGCGCGCGCCCCGCGCCCGCGCCGCGAAGACGGCCGAGCGCCCCACCGCGCCCAGCGCGCCCGTGATGAGCACCGTCTCCCCCTGCGAGGGCCGCACGTGCTCCTCGATGAGCTGCGTGCCCGTCAGCGTCACCAGCGGCAGCGCGGCGGCGTCCCGCAGGTCCAGGTTGTCGGGCACCTTCGCCCAGGCTTCCGTAGGCGCGACCACCGTCTCCGCGTAGCCGGCGTTCACCAGGCCCATCACACGGTCGCCCGGCTCGAAGGCCTCCACGCCCGTGCCGACCTCCACGACCTCACCGGCCACGTCGCGCCCGAGGATGGCGGGGAACTTCAGGTCCAGGCCCCCCTTCAGGTCCCCGCGGCGGATCTTCCAGTCCACCGGGTTGATGCTCGCGGCGGTGACGCGGACCTTCACCTCGCCCGGCCCCACCTTCGGCTCGGGCATCTCCTGCACCGCGAGCACATCCACATCCCCATAGCCTTTGAGCACGACCGCTTTCATCCGGGCCTCCACGTAAGCCGAGCGAGGGAAGAGACTTCCAACGTCGGCCCAACGGTAAGCACCGGCGAAGAGGCCGCCATCGTCGGCGACCGGCCGTCCCGCCTCCTGCTCCCCCGGACGGCGGCGGCCTGTCAGCGGGGCTGGAACTCCAGCGCCTCGCGCAGCACCGGATACGTGTCCTCCGAGGAGGTGCTGCCCATGAAGGTGTCCAGGTGGCCGTAGCCCGGCAGCATGCGGCGCTGGTACCAGCGCGCGCCGTTCGCCTCGCGCAGCCACTGGAAGGTGCGCTCCGTGGACGACGGCAGGTACGTGCGGTTCTGCTCGCTGGAGACGAACGTGATGGGCCGCTGGAAGGGCTCCGGATCCAGATAGTCCGGCGGCCGGGCCTGCCCGTAGCGCCGCAGGTTCTCCGCGCGGCCATAATCGAACTTCACCGCGTGACCACCGCGCGACATCTGCCCCAGGTGCCGGAACGTCAGCAGGTTGCACCTGCCGAACTGCTCCTCCAGCCGCGCGTGCGTCTCCGGGTTGAGGCGCGCGTGCCGGTACAGCCGGCCATACATGAACGACAGCCGGTGGCACACCGGGCTGTCACACTCCATCCGCAGGAAGCTGGACACCTTCGTGAAGGCCGCCTGGAACAGCGGCGTGCGGGACGCGTCATCCGGCGTGAGCGAATCCAGCCCCGCGTCCAGCAGCTCCGGCACCCGCAGGAGCGCCTTGAAGCGCGTGGAGGCCGGCGTGTGGTGGTGCAGCGCCACCTGCGACGCCACCACGGTGCGCACGTCCGGCAGGTGGCCCGCGGCCATGGACATGAAGAACGCCGCGGACCCCGCGCAGTGCACCACCGCCTGCACCGACTCCGCGCCGGTGATTTCGCGGATGCGCCGCACCGCCGCCGGCATGTCGTGGTCCGCCGCGTCGTCCAACGTGAACTGACGCAGGGGCAGCTGCACGCTGGCGCGCCAGTCCAACAGCCACGTGTCGTAGCCGTGGCGCACCAGGTACTGGACGAAATTCTCCTTCAGCGTGGGCAGCATGAACATGCCGCTCCACACGCCCGCGCCGTGCACCAGCAGCACCGGCCCCTTCGTGCCCCCCACGTAGCGGGTGAGCTTGAGGGGCACGCCGTCGCCCGCGAGGAAGTCGTACCGCTCCGCCATGGGCAGGCCCTGGAGCGTCACATCCTGGGACCGCGTCCGGAACACCGCCGCGCTGCTTCGATAATCAAAAGCCATGGGCCACCGCCTCCGCGATGCGCTCGGCCACCGCGCTGATGGTCATCACCGGATGGAAACCGATGGACGTGGGGATGACGGAGCCATCCGCCACGTACAGTCCGGGGTAGTTGAACACTTCGCCCTCCGTCGACACGACGCCTCGGGCCGGCGACTCCGCCAGGTGCGCCCCGCCCAGCGAGTGCACCGTGAACGGCCGGCGGAACAGCTCCCACGTAACGAGCGGCGCGAACGTCCCGCCGTACTGCGAGGCCAGCTCCTGCATCGCGGAAGTCATGCGGTTCACCAGCGCCACGTTCTCGTTCGCGTAGTCCCACTCGATGTCCAGCCGGTCGCCCTTGAGCACCATCTGCCCGTTGGCATTGTCCTGACCAATGGCGAACAGGTTGCTCGTGCGCGCCGGATCCACGCCGGTGCCCAGCGGCTTGCTGAACAGCCCCTTGGCGAAGGCGCCGTGCATGAGCGGCCACAGCTTCGGCCACAGCGGGCCCCCCACGCCGCCCAGCAGCCCCAGCCGCGGCTGCCCCATCCCCGCGAGCACCGCCGTCGCCGGCTTGTTGAACGTGGCCGTCACCATCGTGAAGCGCGGCGCGGCGTCGAAGAAGCGCATCACCGTGGCCACGTCCGGGCCCTCCCACGGCAGGATCTCCTCGCGGCTGCCGTGCAGCGAGCCCAGGAAGTCGCCGTTGCCGGAGTAGCCCCTGCCCAGCCAGTCGCTCACCAGCGGCAGCGTGCGGGTCCGGTCGCGGCTGCGCAGCAGGATCTCCACCGTGCCCAGCGCCCCGGCGGACAGCACCACGCGGCTGCCCTCCACGGACGTCTTCTCCCCGGTGGCCAGGTCCTTGAAGTGCACCCGGTAGCCGCCCGCCACGCGCTGCACGTGGGACACGGACAGGCCCGGCCACACCGTGGCGCCCAGCTTCTCCGCGCGCGCCAGGTAGGTGAGGTCCAGGGTGTTCTTCGCGCCGTACTGGCAGCCGAACTCGCACTCCGCGCAGCGCTGGCAGGCCTTGCGGCCCGGGGCGGAGGGCTCCGTCCAGGACACGGCCTCGTCCGGGTCGAAGGTCTGACGGCCCATGCGCTTCGCGGCCTGCTGGAACAGGTCGCGCTTCCTCAACGGCTCGGACGCGGGGAACGGCTTCACGTCCAGCTCGTGCGCCACCTTGTCGTAGTAGGGGTCCAGCGCCTCGCGGCTGAAGCCCCGGGGCCAGCGCGGGTGGTCGAAGACGATGGGGTCCGGCCGCACGTGGACGTTGGCGTAGACGAGCGACCCGCCGCCCACGCCGCTCGCCGTCACCGTGCCGATGCCGGACAGGAAGCGCACGTCGTAGAGCCCGCGCGCCTCCGGACGGATGGGATGCCGCCAGAGCAGTTCGTCCGCGCGCGTGACGTCCCGGGGGAACTGGCCCGGGTTGTACCGGCGGCCCCGCTCCAGCACCGCCACGGATTTGCCCGCCTGCGCCAGCCGGAGCGCGGTGATGGAACCACCGAAGCCGGAGCCCACCACCACCACGTCGTACTTCTTCGCCATGCCCACGATGTGTTCCCCCCTAATCGAACTTCGCGCGGGCGAAGACGTCCCAGAGCGTGCCCATGAACATGCCGCCGAAGCGCCGCATCGCGTCCGCCTGCTTCAGCGGCGAGGACGTGCCCAGCACGGAGAACGTGGTGAGCTGCTGGAGGAAGTCCGGCAGGTGCAGGCGGATGATGCCGGTGGCGACGATGGGGCCGGTGCGCTCATGCCCCTTGCGCAGCACGGTGTAGAGCGTGGACGTGTCGCTCCACACGTCGAAGCCCGCGTCGTCGTTGACCTCCTTGTAGCCATCCAGGAGGTACGGCTGGCCGTCCACGCCGGTGAAGGGCATCAGGTACAGCATGCGCCGCTCGTAGAAGCGCTCCGTGCCCACGAAGAGGTTGAAGACGCCGTTCTCCACCGGCGCGCCCCCGGGCGGCGTGAAGCCGCGCACGTGCAGCGTGCCCTGCACGATGCCGCCGTGGGACTCCTGCGCGAGGAAGCGGTCCAGGTTGGGCAGCGTGATGGTGACGACGAACTCCGCCGTCTGCCCTCCGCGCTGGCCCGCCCGCGCCGCCCCGGCGAAGTCCTCCGGCGAGGGGTGGTTCGGCTGGAGGAAGCCCTTCATCCGCTCCGTGAAGCGCAGGCCCACGACCGGCGTGGGGGACGCCACCGTTCCGCCGGGCGGAACCACCACGTCGCCCAGCGGATCCGTCCCCGACACCACCGGCGAGGCCACCGTCTCCACCTCCGGCATCATCCGCATGCTGACGCGGGGCGGGTACGCGGGCGCGGCCTTCGTGGGCACGCGCTCCGGCGCCACCCAGTTCGGCGCGTCCTTCACCTGGCGGATGACCTGCTCCACGTTGCGCTCGGCCACCGCGGCGATGCTGGAGGACGGGTTGACGCCGACGCCCACCGGCAGCGCCGCGCCGTCCATGACGTACAGGCCCGGATAGCCGTGCACCTCGCCGTGGGGATTGAGGACGCCGTACGCGGGCTCCTCCGCCATCGCGCAGCCGCCCAGGTTGTGCACGGACACCGGCAGGTGCAGCCGCTCCCAGAGCGGGTTGAAGGCGGCGCGCGTGCCCAGCGCGCGGGCCACGTCCTCGCAGAGCTGTTCCTGCGTGCGGTACAGCGGCAGGTTCGCGGGCACGTCCCACTGCACCTGGAGCTCGCGGGTGATGGGGGACAGCGTCAGCCGGCCGTTGGACTTGTCCCGGCCCATGGCCAGGAACACGGCCTGGAAGCGGCCGCGCTCGTTCTCGATGGCGGCCATCTCCTTGGAGCGCGTGCGCAGCACCTTCACGAGTTCGCGCTGGAGCAGGTCCGCCGGGAGCGTCATGGCGCGGTCCGGGTCCATGGCCATCATCAGCCCCGCGGCCTGCACCGGGTGCCCGCCCTCCTGGAAGAGGAACCAGGTCTTGTCCTTGCCCTGGCCTTCATCCACCACCATGCCGGTGGTGATGGTGGGGCCCACCGCGGGGTCCCACGGCTCCTTCGTGTCGAAGGCGAAGGCGAGGAAGTCCCCGTTGGCGGAATAGCGCGTGCCCAGCCGCGCGCTCAGGTCCGGCAGCGTGCCCAGCACGTCGCGGTTGCGCAGCAGCAGCTCCGTGGAGTTCACCGCGCCCGCGCACAGGAAGACGCGGCGGGCGTCCACCGTGCGCTGCATGCCGGCGTTGGCGTGGTCGGTGAAGGTGACGCGGTAGCCCGGCGACAGCGGCTCGATGCGGGTGACCTCCGCCTGGGTGGTGACCTCCGCGCCCCGCTGTTCGGCCACGGCCAGGTAGTTCAGGTCCAGGGTGTTCTTCGCGCGGCGGTTGCAGCCGATGTCGCACTCGCCGCAGTAGCTGCAGCCCTCCTGGAGCACGCCGAACTTGTTGGGCATGGGCTCGCCCGCGGGGGCGAAGCGCACGGCGAGGTTCGGGTAGAAGAACTGCGCCTCGCGCCCCAGCTTCGTCGCCACCTCCTGCATCCGCTTCGTCTTGGGCGGCAACCCGCGCGCGGAGGCGGTGATGGGCTGCACGTCCAGCATGTGCGCGACCAGGTCGTAGTACGGATCCAACGACTCCCGGCTGTAGCCCTCCGGCCACCCGGACGCGAACACGTCCGGCGGCGGGCGCAGGTGCACGTTGGCGTAGATGAGCGAGCCGCCGCCGTACCCCGCGGCCTGCACGACGCTCATCCCCTTCAGGAGCTTGATGTCGAAGAGCCCCTGGCGGTGCTGCCACAGCCAGCCGTTGCGAGGGTCCTCGAAGTCGCGCGGGAAGCTGCCCTTCGGGTAGCGCAGGCCACGCTCGAGCACGCGCACGGACAAGCCCGCCTGCGCGAGCCGACAGGCCGCCACCGCTCCGCCAAACCCGGTGCCGATGACCAGGGCGTCGTATGCCGGTGCCATGTTCCCCCTCCGGGTGCGGTCCCTGGGAGCAGGGATCCGGAAGCGACCCGGGAACGTCCAGGAAAGGACGGACCTGACTCTACAACGGGTCACCCCCGTTTCCTTGAGGCCGGGAACCCTCCGCGGATCAGCATTTTCCGCTCTGGAGAGCGGGATTCCATGATCAGCGAGTATAGGTCGGCGGGCGAGCGGGCAGATGGCTCGCTTGGACGCGCGACGTCATGGCGATGGCCCGATACCATTGCCCCAGACGGGCTCCCCCATGAACGCCGACGATTGCCAGAAGCGGGGTCACCGGAGGTGGTGACGGACGAGGAGATTCCGGCGGCGGCCCCGCCATCGGTGGATCCGCTGGTGGGGTCGAAGATTGGCGAGTTCGTCATCCACGAGCGCGTGGGTGCGGGCGGGATGGGAGTCGTCTACCGGGCGGAGCACCCGCTGATCGGCAAGCACGCGGCCATCAAGGTGATGCGCGCGGAGCTGGTGTCCCCAGAGCAGGAGCAGCGGCTGCTGGTGGAGGCGCGGGCGGTGAACGCCATCCGGCATCCGGGCGTGCTGGACATCTTCAACTTCGGGACGCTGCCGGACTGCCGGCCGTACGTGGTGATGGAGCTGCTCCAGGGCCAGTCGCTCGCGGACCGGATGCGCGAGCGGGGCCGGATGGACGTGGGGACCACGGCCTGGGTGTTGGAGCAGGTCCTGTCCGCGCTGGCGGCCGCGCACCGGGCGGGGGTGGTGCACCGGGACCTGAAGCCCGCGAACGTGTTCCTGATGGAGCAGCCGGACGCGGCGCCGCTGATCAAGCTGGTGGACTTTGGCATCGCCAAGGTGATGCAGGACCACGACGCGCTGGCGCGGGCGGACCGCTCCACGCTGGGGACGCCGGACTTCATGGCCCCGGAGCAGGTCCGCGGCGGAGAGGTGGGCCCGGCCGCGGACCTGTACGCGCTGGGCGTGATGGCGTTCCACATGCTCACGGGCACCCGGCCGTTCCAGGGTGACAACGTGCAGGTGATGTTCGCGCACGTGGAGCAGTTCCCTCCCCGGGTGTCGTCGCGGGTGGAGGGGATTCCGCCGGAGCTCGATGACCTGGTGGCACGGTTGATGGAGAAGGAGCCCGCGAAGCGGCCCGCGACCGCGACGGCCGTGCGGCTGAAGCTCCGAGGGCTCGCGCGTCCGCCCGTGCCGGCCGCGAGCGTGGAACCTCCATCGGAGACACCGGCCGTACCGGCAGTGCCCACGGCCATCGTGCCGAAGGGGCGCCGGAACGGATTGTCCATCGCGGTGGCGGCTGTCGCCGGGGTGGCACTGCTGGGAATGGGTTACGGGTTGGGGACGCAGGCGGGGAAGGCGGAGCAGACGCAAGTGATTGCGCCGCCGCGACCTTCCGAGCCGGTGTTGGTGGACACAAGGCCCACGCTTCCGGTGGAGCCGCCGCCGCAGGCCCCTGTCGAGGCGCCGCCCGAGGTCATCGAGGAAGAAGCGCCGGAGGAGACGGAGACCGCGACAGCGACCCTGGCGAAGTCCACGAAGCTGCCACCGTTGCCGGCGGAGACTGCCTCCGAGAAGAAGATGGAGCAGCGGATGGCAGGGCTGTTCAAGCTCCTTCTGGCGCGGGCGAAGGACGTGGATGCGGAGGGAGCGCTGCGCGGCAGGCTGATCCAGCAGTACCGGGCCGCCGCGGAAGCGAAGACGGACTCAGAGCGTGCGCGCATCCATGTCGCGCTGGATGACGCCGAGAAGGAGCTGACCCAGCGCATCGCGCTGCACGACGCGCCCCCGGCTCCTGTCGCCGTCGTCGCCGCCGCTCCAGCGCCGCCCCGGGTCCCGGCGCTCGTGCTTCCCAAGCTCCCCACCCTGCCCCAGGGCAATGCCTCCGAGCAGAAGCTGGCCCAGCGCATGGACAAGCTGGTGGCGGAGCTCCGCAAGCGCACGCAGAACCAGGACGTCGCGCCGGAGCTCACGAAGCAGTTGGTGGACATCTACACCGAGGCCGCGAAGGCCCAGACCGCCACCGAGCGCATGACCGTGCATCAGTCACTGGATGCGTGGCAGGAGCGGCTGACGGCGCGCTTCCCGAAGTGAGCGGAAGCCAATCACTGGCGGGTATGATTTTACATCCCGGCAGTCATTCGCGGCCCTCCGCCAAGCCATCCCTTGCCAGCGGGTTGTTTGGAATCAGGGGAAATGCGCGGCGATGGTCCGCGCGAACTCCCCCTCATGAAAACCCACCGTCCTTCCAATCCCGACGGGGCGACGCTCTCCATGCGGAAGACCGCGTCGGCGGAGGCCATGCCGCTCGTGGACCCGCTGCTCTCCTCACAGATTGGTGACTTCACCGTCGAGGAGCGGATCGGCGAAGGAGGGATGGGGGTCGTCTATCGAGCCACCCATTCCCTCATCGGGAAGCAGGCCGTCATCAAGGTGTTGCGCGCGGAACTCGTCTCCCCCCAGGTGCATGAGCGGCTGCTCGTGGGAGGCCCGTGCGGTCAATGCCGTCCGGCACCCGGGCATCATTGACACCTTTGGCTTTGGCACGCTCCCGGATGAGCGGCCCTACGTCACCATGGAGTTGCTCCAGGGACAGGCGCTCTCCGATTTCGTCCGCGTGAAACGCACCATGGACCTGGAGTCCATCGTCTGGGTCATGGACCAGGTCCTCTCCGCGCTGGGGGCGGCGCACCGGGCGGGCATCGTTCACCGCGACCTTGAAGCCCGCCAACGTCTTCATCGTCGAAGCGCCAGGGCTTCCGTCACCGTCAAGCTGGTCGACTTCGGCATCGCGAAGCTGCTGGAGTCACGCGACAAACCGCTCACGGCGGATGACCTGGTCCTCGGCACGCCGGAGTTCATGGCGCCCGAGCAGATCCGCGGCGACACCGTGGGGCCGGCGACGGACCTCTACGCGGCGGGCGTGATGATGTTCCAGTTGCTCACCGGCATGCGCCCGTTCCAGGGCGAAACCGTCCAGGTGATGTTCGCGCACCTGGAGCAAGCGCCGCCGCTGCCTTCGTCGCGCCTCGCGGGGCTGCCGAAGGAAGTGGACGCGCTGGTGCTTCAGCTCCTCGCGAAGTGTCGTCCGGCTTCGCGCGGTGCCTGGTCCCCCTACCGCAACCGACGCGGGCACTCCTGCGACCGACGCGGGTGTGGCTCCCCCCACGCCTCCGGCGAAGAAGGAACTCTTTCAGCGCATCCAACGGCTCCGGAAGGAGTTGTCCCGCAGAAGCGCGGGCGCACCAGAAGCAAAAGCGCTGAAGGCGGCACTGCAAACGATTGCGCGGTCCGCCAACTTCGCGCGCACCGCAGAGGACTACGCGGGGCCCCATTCCGCGCTGGACGACTGGGAAGACCGCCTCGAACAGCAGCTCCCCCCGCGCTAACCCGGGTCCGCCGCATCCAGCCCTCCGGCGACTCCAAGAGACGCCGTGCCCGCGACGTTCATCGCGCACGGCTCGCTGTGCCCACGGGTGCGGCACACCGCCCTCTCTCGCGGATGACAAAGCATCGCGTCAATCCATCTACAAAGATTCCACCCCGACAGCACAGGAAACAATTATTTCAAGAATGTTACATTTAGCACGATTGACATGATTTACTCGGTAGTAGGGCATAGGCCGCTCAGCAGGCGGTGCCCTCGTATCGGGAAGCAGGTCAGTCACATCCATCCAAGGAGTCACCACATGGCGGTTCGATTCTTGCGCGGTGCGTATGCGGGTACGTTGTTGATGGGCTTGATGCTCGGCTCGGGTTGCGGCCCTGATGCGGCGACGATGGCCCCCGAGGAGGAAATCTCCCGGGCCCCGTCAATCAAGACCACGGAGCAGGGGCTCGCCGCGCCCATCCAGGATCCGCAACTCTGCGTGCTCCCCTCGGGACGCTATGCCGTCGTAGCCACGCCGACGACCACCGCGAACGTCTTCAACGTCACCTTCCACAATAATGGCCTCCCGGGGTCCTCACCCGGGAGCACCTGCCAGACGATGAAGCTCGTCTGGGATGAGGGCATCCCCTACCCCTCGCTGCCGCCGCAGCCGCCCGCCACGGCTGATTTCCCCAAGCGACTGCTGGAGGGCTGGTGGCAGCAGGGCAATGTGGACAAGCGATTCGCCGTCAAGGCCGTGTGGGCGACGGACGACAACCGTGAGGTCATCACGGAGATCGGGGGGAGCTCGGCCCGCGGCTACTACGTGGTACTTGGCGACATGACTCATCATGGCATCCGCTTCAACTGGACGGGTGCGGGCTCGGACACCAACCACATCGTGTGGCACTACACGTCGCTGCCTGCCCTGAACAAGGTGAACATCACGGATTCAGCGGTGGCAACCACGTACCAGAGCCTCTCTTGCAAGTCCGGCACGACGCGGCTCGACGGCACCAATGCGTACAACTGCCCGATGAATTGACAGAGCGCGGCGCTCTCTCCACAGGCCAGGTGGGGCTCTCGGATGTTTCCGCAGGAGGGTCCCAACCTGGCCTCGCTGGAGAGCCTGCTCGAATCAGCGGCGCCCTACCCCCTGTCCTCCTCATCCGCCTCATCCAGCCCCTCCGGCGACTCCAAGAGACGCCGGGCCCGCTCCATCATCTCCACGACGATCTGCCCCGCGGGCTGCACGGTGTCGATGCGCGCCATGCTCGCGCCTCCCGCCGGGAGGCTCATCTCCTCCAGGTCCCCCTGGGTGTCCGGCGTGGGCAAAAACGAGCTGAACTTCGGCATCACGTACGGCACGTCCAGCACCCCTGGGAACAGCCGCGTCGTCCCGATGGCCTCCGACTCCGCCGCCGGTGGCACGCTCGGCTCGCGCCCCGCCCACTCGCGCACCACGCGGTTGCGAATCACCCTCATGCGCTTGCCCGGCCACTCCGGCCCGAACAACGTCGTCATCGCCGTGTCGCCCGCGTCCCCGTCCACCAGCCGCTCTTTGTAGAGCGGGTGCGCGTACGCCTCCACCGACGCCACCAGCCGCGTGCCCACCCAGACGCCGTCCGCGCCGTGATGCAGTGCGCGCGCCGCGCTGAACCCGTCCGCGATGCCTCCCGCCGCGAGCACCGGCACCGCGTCCGTCAGCTTCCGGAACTCCTTCAGCAGGACCAACGTCGGCGTGCTGCCCAGGTTGCGCCCGCCCGCCTGCCGCCCCTGGGCGATGAGCCCCTCCACCCCGGCGTCCAGTGCCTGCCTCGCCAGCTCCACCGTGCCTGCCTGCATCCAGACCCGCGTCCCCGCGGCCTGCAGCGCTTGAATCCACTCGCGCGGCGGCAGCGCCCAGTGGAACACCACCACCGGCACCTTCGCCGCGATGCACGTGTCCACATGGTCCCGCGTCGTGAAGCCGTGCGGCTCCAGCTTGTCCATGATGAAGTCCACGCCGTAGGGCCGCCGCGTGCCTGCCTGGATGGCCTTCAGCCGCGCCTCCAGCACTCCCGGAGGCTCCGGCGCCGTGCCCAACATTCCCAGGCCGCCTGCTTCCGACACCGCCACCACCAGCGGCGGCAGGGACACGAACGCCATGCCCGCCCCGACGAAGGGATAGTGGATGCCCAGCTCGCGCGTCAGCCGCGTCCTCAGCGTGTTGCCTTCCAACACGTAGATGGGCTTCGATTTCGGACGGGCCTCCAGGCCCCCGGCATCGGACGCTTCGTCCGCCAACGACGCCTCATCCTCGGAGGGAACAGAGGGCTGGCCGGGTCGTCCGTCGTTCGCGCCGTTCATCGCGTCTCCCGAAAGGATGCTGACGTACCGAGCCTTCAAGATTAGCAGCGCCGCCCCCTGATTCAGCCGCGACCGGGCGGGGCCGTGCTCACTGGCCAGCAGAGCGGCCTCACTCCTCCGGAATGAGGCCGCCAGGCCCCAGCCCCGCGTCCGTCAGCACCCGCCCCCGACCCAGACGCCGCGTCAGGGGCCGGTAGCGCTGCTCCACCAGGGTGCTCAACCGGAACGGCAGCTTCCGCTCCCGCTCCACCCGGCGGGCCCGCTCCACCAGCGCCTCGCGCGTCAGCCGCAGCGGGCCTTCCAGCCCCACCAGGACGCGGTTGGTCGTGGTGGGCACCTCGAAGACGGACAGGCCGTGGAAGCTCACCTGGTAGGTGCGCACCATCGCGTCGTAGTGCGGGTTCGCCGCGGACTCCCAGACGTTGCTCGCCACCGCCCCGCCCCGCGTCAGCCGCGAGCGCACCGCGCCCAGGAACTCGCGCGTGGCCAGGTGCCCGGGGATCTGATCCGCCCCGTACGCATCCAGGAAGATGAGGTCGTAGGGCGGCCCGTCCGCCTCGATGAAGGCCCGCCCGTCCCCCACGTGCGCTCGCAGGAGCGCGTCCTCCTGGAAGCCGCAGTACTCCTTCGCGGCGTCCACCACCGCCGCGTCCACCTCCACCACGTCGATCTGCGTGTCCGGCAGCACCGCGCGCAGGAACATGGGGATGGAGCCGCCCCCCAACCCGATGGCGAGGATGTTCTCCGGCCGGGGCACGAACGCCAGCGCCACCATCGACATGCGGGTGTACGGCAGCTCCAGCCGCAGCGGTTCGCCGGGCCACACCACGCTCTGGCGCGCCCCCCCATCGCCGAAGCGCAGCGAGCGGCGCCCTTGCTCGTCCTCGGTGACGATGACGGGCCCGGAGCCGTCATCGCTTTCGTCCGCCACCGCCAGGGCCCGGGCTCCCTACTTCGCGTCCGTCACCGGCAGGGGTCCGCTGTCCAACACCCGCTGCGCCGTCACCGCCGGCCCGTAATGGGGCGTCTGGATGGGCGTGCCCTGCGCGTCCTTCCCCTGGCTCAGCGTCACCGCGTCCGCGTCCGGCAGGTAGCCCACGCGCAGGGACACCTCGCGCACGGTGGACAGCTCGCGCGTCTCCTCCGGGCCCGTGGGGTACGGCAGCGCGGTGCGCAGGGGCAGCGGCACCACCGCGCGGCGGTTCACCGTGGCGCCCGGCTCCACGCGGCTGACCGCTGGCACCTCCGGCGCCTCCACCGCCAGGTCTTCCGGCACCGGCAGCAACATCCGCGACAGCACGACCTTGCCGCCGGACAGGTCCACGTAGGCCCGCTCGGGCGCCAGCGTGAGGTGGCCGCTGAAGCCCACGTCCCACAGGCCGTCCAGGAGCAGCACGGCCTTCTGCGTCCGGTTGTGCACCGCGTAGGTGACGGCGAGCGTGTCCGCCTCGCGCGCCACCGACTCCACCTTCAGCTCCACGTCCGCCTGGGCCACGCGCTGTCCTCCTGGGTCCGCTGCTGGGGGCGCGGGCCGCTCCGGCGCCCGCGCACAGCCCACGATGATTGCCAGCGCCATGATGGCACCAGCGCGGCGGAAGGTCTTCATCCTCCGAATCCTAGTAGCGCGGGCGGGTCGGCAGGTTCAGGTCGTCGCGCAGGACGTTCTCTCCGGGACGGCCGCCCTGCACCACGTCCGGCGTGGACGGGTCCTGGTCCAGGTCGATGGGCAGGCCCACCGCGGAGGTCTCCAGGTTGCGCGTGCCGTTCTTGGAGCCCAGCGCCAGCGTGCCGTTGTTCATGTCCGACGCGTGCACCAGCTCGTGGAACAGGCCCACCACCGGCGGGCGGTTCATCCACTCCTCGCTGCCCAGCGAGATGCGCGTGGTGTTGTAGTTCACCTGCGAGTCCGTGCCCTTGCCCGGCGTGCCGTCCGCGTTCATGAAGCCGTCGTTGAAGTTCGTGCCGCCCGCGCTGTTGCCGCTGGACGTCTCACGGATGACCGTCTTCTTGCCGCTGTCGTCCAGCGTGCGCAGCAGGTCCTGGCCCGAAGGCAGCGAGCGCATCGCGTCCAGGTCCGACTGCACGCGCGCCTGGAACTCCGCGCTGCCCGTCACGGAGACGGAGGAGCCCCGCTGGTCCGCGTTCGTCATGTCGACGATTTCGCGCTCGCCCTCGGCCGCGTCGCAGGTGGCCTCGTTCTCCTCGACGTAGAGCTTGTCCGTGCCCTTGCCGCCCCGGACCGTGTCCTTGCCCTCGCCACCCGCCACCGCGTCGTTGCCCTCGCCGCCGCTCAGCGTGTCATCGCCGCGCCCGCCGATGACCTGATCGTCGCCCTCGCCGCCGAAGGCCCGGTCGTTGCCCGCGCCCGCGTCGATGTAGTCCCGGCCCTTGCCACCCGACAGGGTGTCATTGCCATCCAGGCCGTACATCACGTCGCGGCCCTCGCCGCCGAAGATGCGGTCGTCGCCCGCGCCGCCCTCCAGGTAGTCGTCGCCGTCCTGGCCCTTCAGCGTGTCCTTGCCCTCGCCACCGATGACGGTGTCGTTGCCCGCGCCGCCGATGAGCGTGTCGTTGCCCGCGCCGCCCGTGAGCTTGTCGTCGCCCTCACCGCCATCCAGGGTGATGTCCTGCGTGACGCTCGCGTCCACGGTGATGGAGTCGTTGCCCGCGCCGCCGTTGATGATGACGCCCTTGGCCTGCTCGGCGGTGAGGTTCACCGTGTCGCTGCCGGACGTGATGGTGAGCCCGCCGTTCTTGTTCTGCGTCACCTTGGCGGTGTTGTTGCCCGCGCCCAGGTCCACCACCGTGCGCCCGTCCGCGTTCGTGCTCACCTGCGGCGCGAGCGCCTTCGCCACGCCCTTGCCGATCTTGTCGAGGGCCGAGCCGAGGCCCGACGCGAGACCGCCCAGGAAGCCGCCGCCGTCCTTGTCCTTCTTCACCGCCGTCTCGGTGGTGCGGACCTCCGTCAGCGGGGGACGCGCGCCCGCGCGGGGCCCGGAGTCGAAGCCGTCCGACATCCGCTGCGTGACAGCGGCCTTCACCGCGTTGGGCCTGGCGGGCGTCGCGGGCGTCTTCGCCGGCTGGGTGCTGACAGGGGACGTCGTGCGCGAGCCGGGCTTGCCAATCGTGGTCATGTCGCTTCTCCCAGGTGACGGAGACACCTGGACTGAGGGTCCCGGCGGTGGGGTGCCAGGGTCGGCAGAACGCCGACATTCCAGATTGTCGTGAACGTTTGCCGCCAGTTGCGTCGCACACCGGGAAACGACACGGCGCGGCACGGAAGCCCCTGGAATCGTTGTGTTTCTCAATTCCCGATTCGCGAGACGATTTCCAGTCTTTCGTGTATTACAGCTTCACCGCCCCCGCCCCATTCGCGGGGGAACGGCGGGCGGATGACGGGAGGGAGCACCGCATGAAGCTGAAGACGTTGCTGTCCGCCGGGGTGGCGCTGGCCGCCGCGGCGTGGGCCGGACCTGGAGTGGCGGCCACGGCGAACGGCCCCATCTGCGACACGGCGGCCTACGTGAACTCGACCACCTATTACGGCTGCACCGGGAGCAGCCACACGGCGCTGGATATCGGTAACGGTACCTGCGGCGAGTGGAACCACCGGGGCATGCTGGTGGGCAACTACTACTATTACTACTACGGCGGCTGCGCGGGGGCCTGCTACGGCTCCACCTGCAACGGCGGCGCGGGCAACTACTACGTGGTGTCCGGCGGGAGCGGCTGGGACTTCCGCCAGCTGCACTTCTACGCCAACGTCAGCTCCGGCACGAAGACGTGCGACCGCTGCGCGCTGGGGCTCGTGGGCGGTACGGGCAACGCCACCGGCCCGCACGTTCACGCGGACAACCGGCAGTACGGCACGCGCAAGTCGGCCTGGTACACCAGCGTCGGCACCACGTGCGGCACCAACGCCTACTGCAACAACCGGCTGGGCGTTCCCACGCTGTAGCCCGTGTGGCTCCGGGCGGGGGCCGCGTGTGCCCCGCCCGGCTGTTTCGGGCGCGCGTGCGCCCTTCCTTCCCTCACCGTGTGAGCCCCCTTCGACATGACCTCCCGTCCCCTCTTCAAGGTCGCGCTCGCCGGCCTCGTCCTCCTCGTCGCCCTGGGCGTCGTGTGGTGGCGGGGCTCGGCCGGGAGCGCTGACGCCGGTCCTCCGCCGCACGTCGCGGTGACTCCTGCCATGGCCACGGCCGCCGCCGGGAAGGGAGCCCACGTGGAGCCTCCGCCCGCCGCGCGCGCCGGACCGCGCGAGGAGATTCCGATGCCAGGGTGCTGGGACGGCCTGGCCGCGCTGGACAGGTCCGCGACGCTGGAGTCGCTGCATGCCGCCGTGGCCGCCGCCATCCAGGCGCGCGACACCGCGCTGGTGGCCTATCTCCAGGAGCGTTTGACGGAGCTCGTGGGCAACGACCCGGACCGCGCGCTGCAGCTGTTGGCGTGGGCGGTGAACGCCGCGCCGCCGGAGCCGTCCATCTACCTGGAGGCCCTCAAGGCCGCGCCCGCCGTGCGCCACCCGCGCGTCACGGAGAAGCTGATGGCGGTGGCCGAGAACAAGTCGCTGTTCACGCAGGACCGCGCCGCCGTCCTGGACGCGCTGGGGACGCAGCACCGCTTCACGCCGGAGATGCGCGGCCGAATCAAGGCCATCGCGATGGATGACTCCGCGGACTCCGCCGCGTGGGTGGCCACGCGCACGCTGGGCCGGGTGATGAAGGAGGACTACGAGCGCACCGGCACGTATGCGCCGTACTGGAAGGACCTGCTGGACATCGGCACCACGTCGGAGGACACGGCGGTGCGGCTGCTCGCGCTGGAGATGCCGTCGTACTCCGACCCGCTGCTCGACCCGGACTCCATCGACACGCTGGCGAAGGTGATGCGCACCGACAAGGAGCGCGACGTGCGCGAGATGGCCGCCTTCCGGCTCGCCGTCACCGAGGACCCGCGAAAGGCCCTGGACGCGTACCGCGCCGCCTTCGACGGCGAGCATGACCTGTGCGTGCGCTGGGCCTTCCTGCGCTTCGCGGTGCGCGCGGCCGGCGCGGACGCGCTGCCCCTGGTGGAGGAGTTCGCGCGCAAGGACCCGCGCCTGCGGCAGGACTACCTGGACTTCAAGGCGCTGTACGCCACCGGCACCACGGACTTCGCGCGCATCTGGCTGGGCAAGAAGGAACACCACGACTGCGTGGTCGAGGAAGGAGCGCCGCACTGATGGGCTCGCGAACGATGAAGGCCCGGGTGCTCTGGCTGGCGCTGCTGCCCGGCCTGGCCCTGGCGCAGGGAGCGCCCGTCGCCGTCCCCACCCGGACGGCCTGCACGGTGGAGGGCATGCTGGACGAGGTGCGCGTGGCCATGCAGACGGGCTCGCCCGCGTACCGCAAGTACGCGCGGCTGCGCCTGAAGGAGGCCGCCATCGCCATGTCACCGGAGACCCTGGGCCGCGCGGTGAGCCAGGAGCGCGACCCCGCCGTGCTGGAGGCCGTGGGCGCGGCGCTGGCCACCAAGGCGAGCAACGCGCAGAAGCCGGAGCTGCTCCAGCCGCTGCTCTCCCGCGCGAGCCAGGACGCGGACCCCGGCCTGCGCGCCGCGGCGGTGCGTGCGCTCCAGGGCTCGCCGTCGGTGGAGTTCATGGCGAAGAACGGCGACGTCGTCACCTACGAGCAGCTCGTGCGCGACAGCGCGCCGGAGGTGCGCCAGGCGGTGGTGGAGAACCTGGTGACGGAGAGCGCCGGCATCTACTTCGGCCACAACCCGGAGCTGGCCGAAGCGGCGGTGAAGGTCGCCACGGCCACGGACGACCCTGCGCTGGCCAGACGCCTGCTGGGCGAGGTCTCCATGGAGGCCGCGAGCCCGGAGGTGGTGCGCAAGCTCACCCAGCAACTGCGCTCGGAGGACGCGGGTCTGCGCGCGGCGGCGGCGAAGGCCCTGGGCGGCGTGCCGGGCTCCGAGTCCGCGGGCGCGCGCCGCTCGCTCACTTCTCTGTATCGGAGCGACAGCGACCTCGCGGTGCGCAAGTCCGCGCTGGAGGGGCTCGCGCGGCTGGGCCAGTCCAGCGCCCGGCCGCTCCTGGAGTCCCTGCGCGGCGTGGACAGGCGTCTGGATCCGGAGATCGACGCGTGGCAGTCCGCGCTCCAGAAGAACCTCCAGGAGTGGCACCTCATCCTGCGGGAGAAGCAGCGCTTGTCGCCCTGAGTGCGTCCTCTAGGGAAAGGCTGTTCATGGCGGGCACCCTTCGCGCCCGGCCCCGCCGAAAAGGTGGCCGGGCGGCGGGGAGTACGACAGGTTGAGGGGGCCATGTCCGACAGCGGTTTCGGCTCGTCCACCCTCGCACTGGCGCTCGTTGGCAGCGCCGTCACCGTCCTCTCCACCAGCCTGGGCGCCGTGCCCGCCCTGGCCATGGGCGGCATCTCCCAGCGCACCAAGGACGTGCTGATGGGCTTCAGCGCGGGCGTGATGCTCGCGGCCACGGCCTTCTCGCTCGTCGTTCCCGCCATCCACCTGGCGGAGGAGCGCTCCACGTCGCGCTTCTTCCCCGCGCTGGTGGTGGGCGGCAGCATGCTGGTGGGGGGCCTGTTCCTGCACCTGTGCAACCGCTTCATCCCGCACGAGCACTTCATCAAGGGCCAGGAGGGCAACGCGCAGGCGGCGAACCTGAAGCGCATCTGGCTGTTCGTGCTGGCCATCGCGCTGCACAACTTCCCGGAGGGCCTGGCGGTGGGTACCGGCGTGGGCAGCCGATCCATGACCATCGCCGCGCCCATCCTCGTGGGCATCGGGTTGCAGGACATCCCGGAGGGGTTCGTCGTCGCGCTGGCGCTGATGGGCGTGGCGTACAGCCGCAAGCAGGCGGTGCTGGTGGCGCTCTACACGGGGCTGGTGGAGGGCGTGGCCGCGCTGGTGGGCTTCTTCGCCACGTCGTTCGCGTCAGGCGTGCTGCCGTGGGCGCTCGCGTTCGCGGGCGGCTCCATGCTGTACGTCGTCAGCGACGAGATGATCCCCGAGAGCCACCGCCAGGAGTACGCGAAGGAGGCCACCGCCGGGCTGATGGTGGGCTTCGTGCTGATGATGTTCCTGGACGTGACGCTGAGCTGACGCTCTGCGTGCGCGCACCGCGTCTGTGTCCTGGCGGACACCCGGCTGCTCCGCCCCGTGTGGCCCGGACGTGGTAGTTTGAAGTGCATGTCTGTGTCGGATCGAACCCGTGTCGACGGGGCCCCCGGGGAGTCGAAGGACAAGGGCGCCCGCCCGGACGAAGAGGGCCAGGAAGCCGCGCTCCACGTGACGCTGCCGTATGAGCAGGCCCGCCGTCCGGGGGACCTGCCCATGGTGCGCCGCTTCCGCCTGTCCGTGGTGGAGGGCCCGGGCGTGGGCACGGTGTGGGAATCCACGTCGGACACCTGCTCGGTGGGCTCGCATCCGCTCAACGACTTCGCGGTGGAGGACTCCACCGTGTCGCGCTTCCACTGCGAGGTGCGCATCGGGCCCAAGGGCCCGCAGGTGAAGGACCTGGACAGCCTCAACGGCGTCATCGTGGACGGCGTGCAGGTGGTGGAGGGCATCCTGCGCAGCGGCAGCCTGCTGCGGCTGGGCCGCGTGGTGCTGCGGTTCGACTTCAGCGCGGAGAGCAACCGGCTGCCCCTGTCGGAACTGACGCGCTTCGGCACGCTGGTGGGCACGTCCGTGGCCATGCGCGGCTGCTTCGCGATGATGGAGCGGGCCTCCGCGCGCGACGTCACGGTGCTGCTGGAGGGAGAGACAGGCACGGGCAAGAGCCAGGCGGCGCTCGCCATCCATCAGGCCAGCCGGCGCAAGGACGCGGCGTTCCTGGTGGTGGACTGCGGCGCCATCCCCCCGCACATCCTGGAGAGCGAGCTGTTCGGCCACGAGAAGGGCTCCTTCACCGGCGCGGTGAGCCGGCGCGCGGGCGTCTTCGAGGAGGCCGACGGCGGCACCGTCTTCCTGGACGAGATTGGCGAGCTGCCCCCGGAGCTGCAGCCCAAGCTCCTGCGCGTGCTGGAGAACCGGGAGATCCGCCGGGTGGGCAGCAACACCTACCAGCCGGTGGACGTGCGGCTCATCGCGGCCACGCACCGCGACCTGCGCGCGGAGGTGAACGCGGGCCGCTTCCGCTCCGACCTGTTCTTCCGGCTCGCGGTGCTGCGCATCGCCATGCCATCCCTGCGCCAGCGGCCGGAGGACCTGCCCATGCTGGTGTCGGGCATCCTGGCGTCGCTGGGCGCCGACCCTGAGCGCACGGGCGCGCTGCGCACGCCGGAGTTCCTGTCGCGCCTGAGGCACGCGGCGTGGCCGGGCAACGTGCGCGAGCTGCGCAACCACCTGGAGCGCTGCCTGGTGTTCGAGGACGCGCTGCCGCTGGCGGAGGAGGACTCGCGCCCGGAGGGCAGCCCGCTGGAATTGGACCTGTCGCGGCCGTACGCGGAGCAGCGCCGGCGCGTGGTGGACGACTTCGAGCGCAGATACCTGCGGGCGCTCCTGGAGAAGCACCAGGGCAAGGTGGCCCAGGCCGCCGTCACCGCCGGCATGGACCGCGTGCACTTCTACCGGCTCTTGCGCAGGCACGGCATCAAGCCGTAGGCGCCGCTTCAGCGCCGGGAGGAGAGCCGCCAGCGCTCGGGGGCCTCCGGCACGGGACGGGCGACGAAGTCCGCCTCCAGTCCCCGCAGCGCCGGGCCGGTGACGATGGGGGTGGCGGCTTCTCCGTCCTCCCTCACCCAGCCGGGCAAATGGAGCAGCCCCCCTTCCCCGCCCGTCGCGTCCCACGCGGAGGCCGAGGCCTCCGTCCAACCGTGAGCCTCTTCCCGCGACGTCAGCCGGTCCACGTGCACGGTGACGTGCAGGCTCGCGGCGGAGGCGTTCGTCTCCGTCAGCGCGAGCCCCACGTCCAGCACCCGCGCCCGCAGCTCGCGTTCACGGCGCACGTCGTCCGGGAGGCTGGCCACGGCGAGCAGGCACGCGCCGCCCATCACCCGCACCTCCATCCCGGCCTCGCGCGCCAGGGTGCTCGCGCGATCCAGGCTCGCGTCCAGGTCCTCCATCGCGCCAGCGTCCGGTTCTCCCGTCAGCCGCGCCTCCACGTACAGCCCCACCGCGCGCGGCACCTCCACCGGCGCCGCGCCTCCCAGCACCGCGCCCCGCAGGTCCTCCAGCAGCGCGTCCACGTCCGGGTGGCGCTCCTCGCGCGCCTTGCGCAGACACCGCAGCACCACCGCGTCCAGCGCGGCGGACACCGGCGCGTGCTCTCCGGGACGTGGCGGCGGCGCGTGCAGGTGCTGCTGCTCCACCTCGTGGCGCGTGGTGCCCTGGAAGGGCGGCATGCCCGTGAGCAGTTGGAAGAGCAGCACGCCCGCGGCGTACAGGTCCGTGCGCGCGTCGGGCACCTCGCCGCGGATCTGCTCCGGCGCCATGGACAGCGGCGTGCCCAGCACCACGCCGGTGTGCGTGAGTGACGAGCTGCCCGGCGCGCCCGGCACCAGCCCCTTCGCCACGCCGAAGTCCACCAGCTTCACGGCGGGGCCTCCGCGCCCCGGCGCGAGCCGCACCACGTTCTGCACCTTCAGGTCGCGGTGCACCACGCCCGCCGCGTGCGCCACCCGCAGCGCCGCGCCCACCTGCTCCATCACCTCCAGCACCTCGCGCGGGGACAGCGGCCCTCGCGTGGCCAGCTCCGCCGCCAGGTCCTGCCCCTCCAGCCACTCCATGGCGATGAAGGGCCGCCCGTCCGACAGCTCGCCGTACCCCAGCACCGTGACGATGTGCGGGTGGCGAAGCCGCTGCAGCGTGGCCGCTTCACGCCGGAAGCGCCGCAGCGCCACCGCCGCCGCGGCCACCTGCGGGTGCAGCACCTTCAGCGCCGCGGGCACGCCGGACCGCGCGTGCCTCGCCCGGTACAGCGCGGACACGGGGCCGTGGACCTGGACGTGGTCCACGACCCACTCGCCCACGAGCGCGCCGGGCCGCAGCTCCTCGCCGTAGAGGGCCTCCTCGCCATTGCCCGTCATGGGCTAGCGCTTGCCCCTTGAGGCCTCCTGGGGCGGCGGGGGCTCCGTCCAGCGCTTGCACAGGTCCCGGTGCTGCTCATCCACCAGGTCGCACGCGCCGTTGAGGAAGACGGTGACGGGCTCCTCCCAGAGATGGTTGGACGTGTCCATGCAGGCCTCGAAGTCGCCGTCTCCCGCGAGCAGCGAGCCGTCCTGCGTCTTGCACTGGTAGGAGACGTTCGGGTCGGTGCTCCAGCACGGTCCCGTCACGGTGGCCGCGCAGTCCTCCTGCGTGCCCGGCAGCGCGCACACGCGGTAGGTCGCGTACGCCCGGCCGTACACCCAGCCCGGGTCGTAGCAGGAGTAGAGGTCCTTGAAGACGGGCTTCGACTGGCGGCCCTTCGGACGGTTGATGGAGTAGCGGTCCTTCGACCCTGCCACCAACGTCACCGTCACGTTGATGTCGTCGCGCAGCGCGTCCCTGCCGAAGAGGTTGCCGTAGAAGGCGCCCTCGCGGACCCGGTACACGGCGCGCTCGGAGAGCGGCGCCTGCACGCCGGAGGAGACGCCCACGGTCGCCGTGCCCTCCGCGCTGCTGTCCCAGGGCGCGGTCATCACCGTGAAGTACCCACCCGACGCGGGGCAGGTGAAGGTCACGGAGGGGTCCGTGTCCGTGGAGGACGAGGGGTCCGTGGACTCCGGCGAGCACCCCTGGCTGGACTCCACGTGCCGCGCGTCCGTCTTGTCGCAGCCGGCGATGCCGTTGCACACCCGCAGCACCATGCGCGCTTCGGAGCTGGAGCCCAGCGGCGTCCCGGACGGGCAGACCGCCGGGCCGCCCGCGCCCACGGAGATGGTCTGGCCCGCCGGGCACCACCCCACCGAGTGCATCTTCCAGCCGCAGTTCCGCTCCGCGCCCACCGTCTGTTCGGAGCAAGGCACGGCGCTGTTCACCGACGCGGTCGTGGACGGCACGTGGTCCAGCGGCACCGTCCACGCGTCCAGCGAGAACGGCTCCGCCATGGAGAGAGCGGGCTCGTGGATCTCCCCGCGCATGGACAGCTCCACGCGGTGGCCCAGGCCGTTGTTGCGCGACAGGAGGCACGCCGTCACGCGCCGGAGGCACGCATCGCCCGGCGCTTGCGTGCGCCACCACGGGCAGAGGCCCGCGGAGCCGGCCCATTCACTGCGCTGGGCGCCGCCAGGGAGGAAGGGGTTGAGGTATTCGAGCGTCTCGCCCTCGCCCAACGCGCAGCTCACCAGGTACGCCATGAAGCGCTGCGCGTAGGGGTCGCGGAGCTGGTGGTTGACGATGTCGCTGCCCGTGCCGGGGATCATCTCGTCGGGGTCGAAGAGGGACTCCAGCGAGTTCGTGGACAGGGCCGCGTTGGCGTCGTGGTTCGCGGCGATGGCGTTGAGCACCAGCTCCCGCGTCGTGAGCGAGTTGGCGATGCGGATGTCCGCCTGGCTCGTGCCGAACGCCACGTCGGCATTGGCGCTGGCGGTGGCGTCTTCCGGGAGCGCGGGCTCGCAGCCGGTCAGGGCCAGCAACAGGAAACACCAGGGGACTCGGAGGACGGAGGAGGCCATCGCGTGAACACTCCTTGGGCAGGAATTGGAAATGGGAGGGGAAGGAAACCCCAGGCGTGGGCTTCTTGTCTCCCTGTAGCGTGAAAGGTTACGGGAGCGGCACCGTGTAGCGGTTCCCGTTACAGCGCTGAGGGTGCGAGCGCGGCGCGCAATGCGTGGAAACGCGTAGCCCACAGGGGGGCTTCGGCCACGGCGGGTCCGGCGCGTTCGAGCCACTCGCGGGCTTCCTCCATCGCGCCCGTGCGGCGCGCGATGCCGGTGGCCTGCAGGAGGATCTCCGCCTTCTCATCCGGTGAGGCCAGCGCGTCCGCTTCCGTTTGGAGCGCGGCCCAGTCCGTCGCGCGGAAGGCGCCGGTGGTCTGCTGATGGACCTGGAGCTCCACGAGCCGCCGCATGATGGCGGTGGGCGGCAGGGATTCCGGCGGACAGCGCTCGGAGATCCAGGCGAGCTGACGGGCCGCCGCTGCCTCGTCTCCCGAGGCGGCCTGGATGCGGGCGATGAGCAGCGCGTCCACGGGCACGGGGTGTTCGCGGAAGAAGCGCACGCCCAGCTCATGCGCGCGCTGCGCGAGAGGGAGCGCTTCGTCCAGCCGGTCCTGCATGTAGAGGACCTCCGCCAGGTTGAAGGTGGACCAGCGCTCCATCTGCGCGTGGGCCAGCTCCCGGCCCAGGGCCATGGCGCGGCGCAGGTCCGCTTCCATGCGGGGCACGTCGCCCTGGCGGAGCCACAGGAGGACGCGGTTGCTCAGCACCGCGGCCTTGTGCAGTCCGTCGCCCGCGGCCTCGCAGCGCTCCAGGGCTTCGTCGAAGCGCTCGGCGGCCTCTGGCGCGCGGTCCAGGAAGGTGAGCGCGGCGCCCAGCAGGGCCAGCGACACGACCAGCGTCTCGTGGTCGCGGGCGCGCTCGGCGCCTTCGGCGGTGGAGGTGAGCACGCGGGCCGCGGCGGCCCACTCGCCCTGACGCACGTGCAGGCGGCCCCGGGCCAGGCCACAGCGGAGGGACAGGCGCGGCGCGTCCAGCGGCTCGACGGCGTCGAGCGCTTCGCGCGTGCAGGCGGCGGAGCCGTCCGAGTCCTCCATCCAGTCGCGCGCGGTGGCTTCCTCCAGCAGCAGGTCCACTTCGAGCGCGGTGTCGCCCCGGGTGCGGGCCAGGGCGCGCGCGGCGGACAGGTCCGCGAGGCTCTCGCGGAAGCGCTGGAGGCGGTGGCGCACCTTGCCCCGCCCCGCGAGCGCCTGGGCCCGGCGCGCATCGTCGGACTCCGGAAGGAGCGCGAGCGCGCGCGTGTAGTGCTGCTCCGCCTCCACGGACAGGTGGCCGGAGCGGGCCTCCTCCGCCAGCGACAGGTAGTCGCGCGAGGCCTCCAGGTGGGCGCCGCAGCTGGCCGCATGGTGGGCCCGGCGGCGGCGTTCGGCCACGTCGTCGCCCACGCTGGCCTTGAGCGCGGCGGCGTGCAGCGCGCGTCGGGGCGCGGGAGGCAGCAGGGCCTCTAGGGCCTCGCGAAGGAGCGGGTGGCGGAAGGCGAAGCGGCCCGGGCCGGTGGGACGCAGGAGGCCCGCACGGGTCAGCCGTTGCAGGCCCGCGCCCGCATCCAGTGCGGCGGCGCGCGACAGCTCCGGCCCCGTGGTCAGGTGGCGCAGGGCCGCGTCCACGCGTGCGACGTCCACCTCCGTGCCGAGCACCGCGCACAGCCGCGCGAGCACACGGTGGGCTTCCGGGAGGCCAGCGAGCACGCGAGGGGCCAGCCGTTCAAAGAGCGGCGTGACGGAGACGTCCAGCAGCGCGTCCGGCGCGACGTACCAGCCGCCACCCGGCGCCGAACGCAGGGCCCCGGCGGCACGGAGCGCGCGAGCCAGCTCGACGAGGGACAGGGGCACGCCCTGCGCCAGTTGCTCCAGGCGCGCGAGCACGGGTTCGGGGATGTGCTCCGCCGGGCGCAGCAGGTGGAGGAGCACCGCACGGCTGGCTTCCGGTGGCAGGGGCGGCAGCGTGAGGCGTGAGACGTGGGCGCTGCGCTCCCCCAGGTGGGGACGCAGGCCCAGCAGCGAAGGCCGTCCGGCGACGCAGATCCACAAGGGGGCCCGCGGGCCTTCGAGCGTGGCGCGCTCGAGCACATCCAGGCTCGGGGGATCCGCGAGGTGGGCATCGTCCAGCAACAGCACGAGCGGGGCTTCACGGGCCTGGGCGAGGAGTGCTTCCGCCAGGATGCGGGGCTCCGCGGAAGGACGGCCCACGACGGCGCGCAGGGAGTCCAGCAAGGCATTGGACAGCGACGCATCCGGCGGCGGCGCGCGCAGACGGACGACCCGGGCGTGGCCCGCGGACTCCAGTTGGAGCGCGAGCGCCTTGAGCAACCGTGACTTGCCATGCCCTACTTCGCCGGTGAGCACGCCCAGGCCTGGAGCCGAGGACGCCAGGCTCCGCGCCGCGTCCGCGACCAGCGCATCCAGCAGCGCGTCGCGGCCCACGAACGGCGGAGGCCCTCCCTCAGCACGAGCCCCGTCCTCGTCGTGGAGGCGCAGCCGGAAGACCGCTCCGTCCTCGCGCTCGGCGTCCACGGTTCCTGGGGGCGCCGCGCGCGTGCCCTCCACGGCCGCCCGCGGCGCGGTGGCTTCACGTGTCCCAGCTGCCTGTATCGCGGCGAGTTCGTTCTCTACGGCCGCTTGCGAATGCGTGGACCCGCGGCCCGCGGGCTCGACTTCACTGTCGTCGGGCTTCGCGACGGGCTCGATCCAACCGGGCTCCAGCCGCGCGACCGCTTCCGGTGTCACCCGCACTTCGCCCTGCGCGAGCGCCCTTCCCCACCACGTCTCCGGCCGCTCCAGCGCGGCCCCCGCGATGCGCGGCAACGTGGTGCCGGGATGCACGTACAGCACCGCGGCGTGCAGGACCGCCGAGGCCTCTCCGGACTCCACCAACCGCCGTGCCGCGAGCGCACCCGCGCGCACGTTCGCCTCCGCGGACAGCGACTCGCAGAAGACGAGCAGGTAGCCCCCCGCCGCGACCCGCGCCAGCACTCCGCCGAACGGCTCCAGCGTGGCCGTCAGCCCTTCCACCGACGCGGCCGTGCGCAGCCCCAGCACCGCCACCGGCCGTGCGCCCGCGAACGTCGTCAGCGCCTGCGTCGGCCGCGCATCCCTCGTCCCGACGACACCGGGCAGCGAAGGCCCTTCCGCGCACGCGGCCTCGAACGCGGCCAGCAGCTCTTCCGCGCTCGCGTACCGTTCCGCCGGCTCCTTGGCCAGACACCGCGCCACCACCGCGTCCAGCGCTCCCGGAACCCGTGCCCGCTCCGACACGCGCGGCGGCCGCTGGCTCACGTGGCCTTCGCGCACCTCGTCCGGTGTGCCGTGGAACGGCGGCGTGCCCGTGAGCAGTTCGAAGAGCAGGACGCCCAACGCGTAGATGTCCGCCGCCGGGCCCGCCTCGCGCGCGTCCAGGCACTGCTCCGGCGCCATGTAGACCGTCGTGCCCGCGCGGTTCCCCGCCTCCTCCGCCGGCCCCGCGTCCATCCACCTCGCGAGCCCGAAGTCCAACAGGCTCAGCGCGCCACCTTCGCGCAGGAAGATGTTCTCCGGCTTGAGGTCCCGGTGAGCGACCCCCACCGCATGCACTCGCGCCACCGCCGGACACAGCCCCGTCAGCAGCTCCCGCACCCGCGCCACGGACGCCGCGCCCGTTCCTGGCAGCGCCGCCATCCACGCCGCGAGCGTCTGCCCCCGCAACAACTCCTGCACCAGGAAGGGCCGGCCCCCCACCCGCCCCTCCTGCAACATCCGGGGGACCGTGGGAGGCCCGACGCGCCGGAGTGTCTCCGCCTCGTGGGCGAAGCGCGCATGGTGCGGCCC